>NZ_JJOV01000013.1:0-7175 GCF_000979385.1 Methanosarcina sp. 2.H.A.1B.4 | reverse complement strand
CGCAGGGGATGGGCTTGTGGACTTGCGAACAGTAGTTCGAGGGATGAAGCAAGAAGCCCCTTCCTCGCTTTCATCAGAAAGCAGGGAGGGGTAGTTCACGAATGAACTTTTTACATTTGAGATTGTAAGAGAAAAACCGCGTTAATCTCAATTTTTTTCGCCAATTCTTCAGGAAAGGTTCTTGAGACGTTCTATGTTCTGGCGTATGGTATTACTCTCAGCAATGATGTTTTCTTCTATTGTGTCAATAATTTTTTCCATATGAACTGTCAGTTTGTATAGCTTTACCGGCCTGCCCTTGCCCTGGTTCTTCTTTTCTTCCCTCATGTCTACCCAGTCATTTTCACGAAGGTAGCGCATCGCAATGCTGACTTCTGGCTGTCTAAGACCTGATACCATTTCTATACACTGGGAAGAGATCTCTTCTCCTTTTGAGAGGCATGCAAGAGTTAAGGCGACAGGTCTGTTTATATTAAGCCTCCTCAAAAGCTCGACCATTTCGTACTCAATCTCTCCCATTTTAATATTATTGTCTTCTGATATTAGCCCATTATCTGCCACAACTATCATCTGCCGTTTATACCGTAGAGCACCTTACATTGGTCTCAGTATCATGTTTTATCCAGTATCATCAGATCATGGAAATTTATTATTTTCAAACGAACAACTTTAATGAATTAACTTTAATGAATTAACTTTAATGAATTAGCTTTAATGAATTAGCTTTAATGAATTAGCTTTAATGAATTAGCTTTAATGAATTAACTTAATGAATTATCTCACTTAATTATTTCAAATGGTTGCTTTTAAATGGTTAATTCCAAATGGTTTCTTTTAAATGGTTAATTCCAAATGGTTTCTTTTAAATGGTTAATTTCAAATGGTTTTTTTTGAATTTTTTATTTTTTCACTTAATATATCTGTATTTATTAAAAGTTAAAATCTGAGGAAGTGCCCAACAAATCTGGCATCTCAGTTAATTTATATAATAATGATCTCCCTATATATAATTATATGCATATAAAAACTTTCTGACAATAAGAGGCACTAAATATATTTCAGTCGAATACCCCCACCGTGCTGCGGGGTGCGCCATAGTAACTTTTATTTGCGAAATCTATGGAGCTACAGAGTAAGGAATAAGCTGGGCAACATGATCTTTTGCAGTCAACATGATCTTTTGCAGTTCTTCATTCAGGTATATATAGGATTAAAACCTTTGATAGTATATCTTCTCCAATCTGAGGACGCTAACCAGGGTACAACTGAAGCAGATAAACGCTAAAATCTCCTTTTTTTCAAATATATGTCCCAATTTTGCAACTTCTATCGTTCAATTGTCCTCATTGGGCTACTTATCCTATTTTTTCGGCAATCTTTAAATACAAATCCCTGAAAGATTTAGTATAATGACTGCTGGGACGACTGATGGGCTGGACAAAGCTGCTGTATTTATCTGCCACTGCAGCGGGAACATTTCCGAACACGTTGATGTAGATGCCGTAAAAAAGACCCTTAAGGCAGAAGGGATCTCGGTTTTTGATTATGAGTACCTGTGCTCAAGCCAGGGGCAGTCCCTGATAAAAAATAAAATTCTGGAAGGGAATCTGAACAGGGTAGTAATAGGTTCGTGTACTCCTTCCAAGCATGGCACTCTCTTTAGAAAGTGCATCCAGGAAATCGGATTGAATAGAGCCGGGCTTGAAATTGCAAATCTAAGGGAACAGTGCGCCTGGGTGCATCCTGACAAAACTGGAGCTACTGAAAAAGCTATTTCCCTCCTGCAGGCCAAGCTAAAACGCCTGGAACACATAGAGCCCCTGGAAGAAATAAAAGTGGATATTGCTCAGCAGGCCCTTGTTATAGGTGGGGGGATAGCAGGAATCACAGCTGCGCTGAACCTTGCAGATAATGGGATTTCCACCTTCCTTGTGGAGAAAAATTCAAGCATAGGCGGGCAGATGGCGAAAATAGGGAAGATCTTTTCCCCTGATAAGCTTGCGGAAGAGTGTGCAATGTGCTCACTCAGCCCTCTGATGAACGAAGTTGCAGCCCACCCGAAAATTACACTTTTGACCTGGACCGAAGTTGAAAGCCTGAGCGGAAGCGCAGGAAACTTTACTGTCAGGTTAAAGAAGAAGCCAAGATATGTGAAAGACAGCTGCACAGCATGTGGAAGGTGCAGCCGTGTCTGTCCTACCCCGGTTGAAGACGAGTTCAACTGCGGCTATATGGACAAAAAGGCAATTTCTCTTCGCTTCTCCCAGTCAGTCCCCAAGATCTACTGTATTGATCCCGATTATTGCCTCCAGTTAAAGGGGGAAGCCTGCGGAAAATGTGCAGATGCCTGTAAAACCGGAGCAATTGATTTTTCCCAGAAGGAAGAAATTGTTGAACTTAACGTAGGTGCAGTTGTTGTTGCCACCGGTTTTGAGGAGTATGACGTCTCCCAGAAACCCCAGTACGGATACGGAATTTTTGAAAATGTGCTGACACAGATGGAACTTGCCCGAGTCCTCGGCATCAATGGCCCTACAAAAGGGGAACTTCTGAGGATTTCCGATTTCAGTAAAGCTTCTGCTGTTTCAACTCCTGCAAGCTGTACTTCAAGGTGCGAAGGTTCCTCTGCCCCGTCCTCTGATGCCGAAACGCCAAAAAGAATTGTCATGATCCAGTGCGTGGGCTCAAGAGACGAAAAAGAGGGCGGAAATCGTTACTGCTCAAGATACTGCTGTATGGCAGCTCTGAAACACGCAAGCCTGATTAAGAAAAAATATCCTGAAATAGAAATCACGATTTGCTATATTGATATAAGGGCTTTTGGTTTTTATGAAAACTATTACCGTGCAGTTCAGGATACCGGAGTCAAATTTGTTCGGGGAAGGCCTGCCGAAGTTGTTGAAAAGCCGGACAAGAGCCTTGTTGTAAGGGTCGAAGATACCCTTAACCAGAAAATGAGAGAACTTCCTGCTGATCTTGTTGTACTTTCCGCGGCCATGATACCTTCTCCGGGGACCAGGAAAATTGCCAGTGTGCTGAATCTGAGCCAGGATGAAAGCGGCTTTATTAAGGAAAGGCACTCCAAGCTAAAACCAGTAGACAGTTCCCTTGACGGAATCTTTGTTTGCGGTACTGCCCAGAGCCCTAAAGATGTTACAGATACCATTGCCCAGTCCGGACTTGCAGCCATAAGGGCAAGGACTTTCATTACGGACAGCCCGAAAATGCTGGATAACGAAATTGCAGCCGTCAACCAGCTGCTCTGCACGCGCTGTGGAGAATGCCTTAAATGCCCGTTCGAGGCCCTCTCCCTGAATGAGAGCGGAAGGGTTGTTCTTGACCCTCTGATCTGCACGGGCTGCGGATACTGTACCGAGCTCTGCAAGGACGGAGCCGTTCAGATCGCAGGCTTTACGAAATCCCAGTTAAAAGCCGAGATAGAGGGTGTGCTCGAAGAAGGAGATGTGCTTGGCTTTGTAAATTCCGGGATTGCTTCCCTTACCTGCGATAATATAGGTAACAGTGTGCTCACATACCCTTCAAATGTTAAATTAATCAAGGTCCCTACATGCCTGGTAGTGGACAGAGAACTGGTGCTGCATGCCTTAAAACATGGGGCGTCCTCTGTCCTTTTTGTGGAAGACCCACCTGACAGCCCGAGAGCCGAGATAATATACCCTCTTACTACCAGGCACGTTGAAAAACTCAAAGAAGAACTTGGAGATTCAGGAAACCGGATCTATTTCAAAAAAACCTATGTTCCGAACACAAAAGGGCTTGCAGGAACTTTTACCCGCCTTGCCCGGGAAGGAGAGGTGATCAGATGATGCCATATGTAAATAAATACGATACCCCGGAGTGTAAAACTCTTGCAGAGACCGCAAAAAAAAGTATCCGAACCCCTGAAGCCATGGGATTGGACCGCTGTATCCAGTGCGGAGCCTGCACCGCTTCCTGTCCTGCAGCCCGGTTTACGGACTACAGCCCGCGGCAGATCGTAAAAAAGGTGCTCGAAAATGATCGTAGTGTGCTTGAATCTGAAATGATCTGGTCCTGCTTCTACTGCTATTCCTGTAATGTGCGCTGTCCCAGGAACAACAGCCCTGTAACAATCGTGCAGGTGCTCAGACAGATCGCTATCAACGAAGGAATCGGGGTTGAAAAGCTTGCCTATTTCCTTGAGATCGGGGAGTACCTTGCCGAAAACGGAGCCAGCAAGGTCCCGGGCGCTGGTGTCAAGAACATGGAAAGAGACCTTGGAGAGCGCTGGATTGGAATGAAAAGGAATCTGGAGCCCATCCGTTCTGAACTGGGGCTTAGCGCCAGGGATGTCAGGAACACCAATGGAGAAGTTCAGGCTATTCTTGAGAGCACTGGCTATTTTGAAAGGGAAAAATGGATTAAAGCAAGGATACAGGAAAAAAGAATTCACGGGTTCCTGACGACAGACCGTGTTGAAAACGAAAAAAAGAGCGGAGAGTTTGGCTTTGAAAGCGATAGAGAGTATACCGGACAGCAAGCTCTTACTGTTTAAGAGCTGCATGGTCGGGCAGGAATATCCTGGGATAGAAACGGCTACAAGTTACGTGTTTGACCGGCTCGGGGTAGATTACGGTATAAACGATGAGCAGTCCTGCTGCACGGGGATAGGGCACTACACCGATATCTTTGAAGGCCTCACAACAGCAGCTATTGCAGCCCGGAACTTTGCAATCGCCAGAAGGAGCGGGTATCCCAACATAACCTGCCTCTGTTCAACCTGCTATGCCATAAACAAGGACGCATGCGAACTCCTTAACACCAATACTGAGGTCCGGGAAAAAGTCAACTCCATCTTCAGAGAAAAGGGCTTCGACGACCTGGTCTATGAAAAGGGTGATATGGACTCGCGGACCAACTTCTATCATGCAGTCGAGATCCTCCTGAGTAAAGTCGACCAGATAAAGGAAAAGAAACAATTCGATTTCTCAGGCGTTAAAGCAGCCTCTCATCATGCCTGCCACTATTATAAAGTCAAGTACCTCGATGTAGTCGGAAGCCCGGAAAACCCCCAGCTTATAGACACAATAGCTGAAGCCTGCGGAGCATCCCCTGTCCGCTGGTACGAAGACCGCACTCTTACCTGCGGAATGGGCTTTTCCCAGCTTCACCTTAACAAAAGCACCTCTCTCCAGGTTACCAAAACCAAACTTGACAGCCTTCAGAGAAATGGAGTGGAGTTAATGATCCATATGTGCCCGAACTGCCATATCCAGTATGACCGCTACCAGCCTGTTATTGAAAAAGAGTACGGGGTAAAATACGACATGGTGCACATGAATATTGCCCAGTTCGTGGCTCTTTCAATGGGAGCGGACCCCTACAAAGTATGCGGTTTCCAGACTCACTCCGTGCCTCTGGAAGGTTTTCTTGAAAAGGCCGGTATAATATAAAATCCCGTTTTAAAGTTGAACCGGTCACCTTTTTTGTTTTGATTTTTCCCAATTAATTTTTTGGCTTTGTTGAAAGTTGTTTTCTAACTTTAAAATGTATAACAAACAAATTTACCTTAGATGCGTTTATCTTAAGGCGGACTTTTTCCAGATTGAGACTGTCCGAAAAGTCAATAATGGCATGTTGTGAAAGTTATAAGTCTATAATATTAGAGTATCCGTTCCGGTTTTGCATATTGCATCTTATAAAAGTTATAACAGGTAATCACTTTTTGGATAGGCTCTAATACAGCCTCTTAGGTCGTGGGATCAGATGGGGGATAAAGGTAACTAAGCTGTACAGTAAATATATTTTCATTTTGTTCAAGCTCATTTTTTATCCTTATCGCATCTTCTTCCGGAATCCAATATGTCAGAGGTCCATCATTAAAAAGAAAACGAATATCACACCATGTAAACTTTTTCGCCCCAATATCATATTTGTCCAGTATTGCAAGAAATTTTTCGTCCTGGATCGCTTGTTCAGAGACCGGAAGAACGTAATAATCTCCTTTTCGGGTAACATCAGCAGGAGAAGATATAGTCCAATCTTTTTTATCTTCCTTCATCTCTTTTACAAGCTCGCGTCTTATGTCACTCCAATTATCTTTGTCCGCCATTATGTAATATTTTTCTGGATAATTAGTGTCATATGTCATCCTATAGTTCCGAGTCATATTGTAGTTTTGAAGAATGACTTGTACTTCTGACTCAGAAATTCCATCTTTAAATTGAATAGTCATACCAGCTACTTGCGATTCAGGATCTGGTGTTTTCGCATCCTCTACCGGCACTTTTACAAGTAACCCCCAAATCGCTACGAGAGTTAGAAAAACAATAAAAATAGCGATTTCCTTATTGATTTTGCTCATACCAACACCTCAAAAATGAAGAAGATTCGATAAACCTTATAGACTGGCTGTTTGCATAAAGGATATATAAGCAACCATTGAAACCAGAGATTTATCGAACTCCTCTAAGGAATTTTAAGACGGCCTCACATATATACGTTTAGTTTCTTGAGCACCATTGACTTCCACCGTTTGGTGACCAGATCCAATAGGCAATGGATCATTAATATATATATAATATAATCCGTAACCAGTATCTGAGTATCCATAACAAACTCTAAAATGCCCTGGAACCATACTGAAAAAAGGTCTGTTGTTGTTGATCTCAGTCTTAGCGGTCGTAAAACTCATAGTAGTACTAATAACTGTGCCACGCTGCCCTAATCCCCCTGTTGCTGAGTATAGTAACAATAATCTTTAGCGTCGCTATCTGAGATCCCTCCATTCAGATTATTATGGTCATGCCATCCTTGAAAATCATAGATGTAATTTTGGGTCCGATATATGTTACATATGTATTTACCAATCATTTGACAACTTGCCGGACCACAGTAAACGCTATTTTCTTGTCCATATAAGGGAACAGAAAGTGATTTACTTGTGATTAATCTTGTTGCTGCATCAGTACTTAGTTTACTCATATTTTCTTCAGTGACTGAGGCATTAATATTGACCCCTTTATTAGTTGCTGCTTGCTCTATAGAGTTTGTAAGTTGGTCACTTTTTTCCCATTCCTTTAAATTGTTGTCCTTTCGGCTCTGTAGAAATCCTTAATTTTATGCAAATTATTTCTACAACTTTTTTGTTTATGTTATACACTATCAGTTTAATTTTTATTTCTTTGATCTGATTA
>NZ_JJOV01000046.1:0-8342 GCF_000979385.1 Methanosarcina sp. 2.H.A.1B.4 | reverse complement strand
AAATAAGTTTGCAGAATCAATAACAGCAGAACGTGAGGAAGTTGACGCTTATATCCCACGAAGCTGAAGACTTCGGGGTTTTACGCTCCTTCCCATAAAATTCCTGAAATTCCAATTCCAACTGATTATCCGATAAAGCAAAATTATCGGCCCTGCAAAGTGCCCCTTATAAAGCTGCAAAAATCACGGGGTTTCCAATTTCACTTTTCTTAACTTTATCTTAACAAACATGTCCGGGGTAGATTTTAGCAGCCCGCCGGAAGGAAATAATAGATTTCAAATGACTTAGAAAAGAAGTTTAAAGTAAGAAATGTGACTCAAACCGCTTCAGAACTGGTAGATGATTTTTCAGCAATATCAATATTAGAGACCTTACTTAGATCTACTGATGCTGTTCTCAACCTCAATTTCTTGATCTAAAAGTTGAAACCCTTTCAGCAGTAATTTTCCCGATTTTCCTCTACATTAAGTTGGAGATAAGGGACCGGAAGATTCAACCCCTTTCTATCCGATCTAATCTCCAGCAAAACACCTCTCCAGCAAAACACCTACCAAAATGTTTTATATTATTTGAATTCAGGCAGGAATTTCCTTGTTCAGGATATAAGCGACCATTCCAGGGTTCAGCTTGCTTTCCCTTGAAACCTTTTTCTCAATTTCCTCAGTGGATTTACCTTCGATTTTCATTTCTTTAATCTTTTCAATCACTGAAGAGGAAATTGCGTAATATTCGTTTATATCCTTCCTGTGCCCCCAGACATCTCCTTCGATAAGCTGGATTCTCTGCATCTGAAGGAACATTTCTATGGATTTTGAAACTGTACGCATGTAAGATTTAGGTAACTGGATTACCTCAATCTTCGGGCAGGTTTCAACCAATCCAAAGATGTCTTTGTTGGATGGCCGGAAAGCCAGGTGAACAAGACGCTCATTCGGATTAAGTGTAAAGATCTCTTCTCTGGAACTAACTACTCTTATTCTCATTTTTTTCTCCCCCACTGTTAAGTTCTTTCTTGATTTAAATTGGTTTTAGTTTATAATTGCTTTAGATTAAAGGGAATAAGTAAAGAAATTATACTGTTTACGATGAAACGGAATAATTTATGCAGACACGAACGAGGAAACTTTCTCCCTCTTCACCTTTTTCTGAGCAGCTGAAAGGCATTCAAGCGTACAGTAAATTGCCTTTTCCTCCACATTTTTCAGGACTATAAACTCACTCCCACAAATTGGACATGTTTTTCTTACATACTCCACAGAACATCACCCACTTGTTTTACTCGTTTTTAAATTAGTTTTAACTGTATTCATATAAGATTTAAGTAACTGGATTACCTCAATCTTCGGGCAGGTTTCTACCATTCCACAGATGCCCTTATTTGAAGGTCTGAAAGCCAGGTGAACAAGGCGTTCATCAGACTGGGTATAAAGATCTCTTCCCTGGAACTAACCACTCTTAGCCAGGTGTCAGCTTCATGTTTCCATTCTCCACTGTTAAGTTCTTTTTTAATTGTAATTACTATAAACTACATATACTTATTATATATAGTTATCTCATTAAGCTAATATTATTTAGATAGTATTCACAGAATACTAGTTATATCATATTTGCTGAATAGACCTAAAAAAGTCATAAAAGGAATAAAAACGGGTTTTAAAAATTATATTTCCTATTGATACTTTTAATGGTACTCTCTTTCATATTAAAATTTATTTCAAATACTGACTTAACTATTTTAATCAAAATCGCGCTGGCGCACCCTGCAACAAGCTAGAAGGGTATTCGACTGAAAAATAAGAAAAAAGCCCTTCACCAGAAAAAATCACTTTGATCTAAAAGATCGACCCTGCAAAGTGCCCCTTTTAAATCTGCAAAATCTCATGGGTTTTTTAGTTATCTTTTCTTAACCCTTTTCTTCAACAAACGTGTTCAGGGGAGATTAAAGCAGACCGCTGGCAGAAAAAATATAGTTTAACTGAAGTTGAATGAGTGAAGAAAGTAAGTTTGTTTAAAGGAATGCATGAAGCTGAACTTATATAAACGTAAAAGCTTTATTAAAAATCATACTCTGATAAAAAAAGAAATGAAAAGATGGAATAATTCGGCTCTGTAGAAACCCTCCGAAACGACTGATCCTCATCAACTTAAACTGAACGTCTCGAAATTTATAGATATTTTTAGCCTCTTGAAGCTGGTATAGATAGGTTTCTACAAAGCTATTTTTTTCGATCCGGGATATTTACTTACTAATCGCAATATATCTGGATCTGGTTTCAGTACTAATGCTTCCTGAATTATTTACTGTTAAACTAACCGTATATTGTCCTGTTTTATTGTATACGTGTACAGGATTCTTTTCTGTTGAAGTATTCCCATCTCCAAAAGCCCATTTCCATGAATCTGGTGATCCGGTGCTGTTGTCAGTAAAACTGACGCCAAGCGGTGCAGGCCCTGAAGTTGGAGATGCAGAGAAGGCAGCGGCAAGGGAGTTTGAAACCGCAATATGGCCGGTTTTAGACAACGTGTTACTGCCGTTTGCATTACTTGCTGTCAATGTAACAGAGTATAGGCCTGATTTATTGTATGTGTGTACAGCATTCTTTTCTGTAGAAACGTTGCCATCTCCAAAAGTCCATCTCCATGCAGTTGGCGACTCTGTGCTCTCGTCAGTAAAATGAACTGTAAGAGGCATGCTTCCTGAAGTAGGGGATGCAGAGAATTTGGTAACAGGAATATTTGAAACGCCTGAGACAGCAATATAGTCGGTTTTTGTCAGCACATTGCTGCCTTTTTCATTACTTGCTGTCAATGTAACAGAATAAAGTCCTGATTTATTGTATGTGTGTACAGGATTCTTTTCTGTTGAACTACTTCTATCTCCGAAAGTCCATCTCCATTCCGTTGGCTCTCCTGTGCTCTCGTCAGTAAATTTAATAGTAAGAGGCGCTTTTCCCGAAGTCGGAGACGCAGAGAAACTGGCGACAGGACCATTTAAAGCGTTTGGAACAACAATATAGCTTGATTTTGTTAACGCATTACTGCCAGCTGCATCACTTACTGTTAATGTAACAGTGTATCGTCCTGATTTATTGTATGTGTGTGCAGGACTCTTTTCTGTAGAAAAGTTTCCATCTCCGAAAATCCATCTCCATGAAGTTGGCGACCCTGTGCTCTCATCAGTAAATCTAATAGTAAGGGGCACTTTTCCGGAAGTTGGAGACGCAGAGAAACTGGTGACAGGACCATTTAAAGTGTTTGAAACAACAATATAACCTGTTTTTGTCAACGCATTACTGCCGTCTGCATTACTTGCTGTCAATGTAACAGAATATTTTCCGGATTTATTGTATGTGTGTACAGGATTCTTTTCTATTGAATTAGTTCCATCTCCAAAAGTCCATTTCCATGCGGCTGGAGATCCTGTGCTCCTGTCAGTAAAACTAACAGTAAGAGGCATACTTCCTGCAGTTGGAGATGCTATAAAGGTGGCGGCAGGGATAATATAACCTGGATTCGAAGTCACAGTACCGCTTTCAGAAACTACAATGTAGCTTGATTTTTGCACCTTATTACTGCCTCCGGCATTGGTCGTTGTCAAAGAAACAGTATAATTTTCTGATTTATTGTATGTATGTACAGGATTTGTTTCTGTAGAATCACTTCCATCTCCAAAAGTCCATTTCCATGCAGTTGGCGATCCTGTGCTCTCGTCAGTAAATCTGATAGTAAGAGGCGCTTTTCCTGAAGTCTGAGATGCAGAAAAACTGGTAACAGGAGTATCTAAGAAGCTTGAGACTGCAATATAGCCGGTTTTAGACAACGTGTTACTGCCGTTTGCATTACTTACTGTTAATCTAACAGCATATAGTCCTGATTCATTATATGTATGTACAGGATTTTTATCTGTTGAATTGCTTCCATCTCCGAAAAACCATTTCCATGCCGTTGGCGACCCTGTGCTCTGGTCAGTAAAATGAACGGTATGAGGCGGTTTTCCTGAAGTCGGGGATGCAGAGAATTTGGATACAGGAGCAGCTAAAATGTTTGGGACAGCAATATAGCCGGTTTTTTTCAACGAATTACTGCCTTTTTCATTACTTGCTGTCAATGTAACAGAATAAAGTCCTGATTTATTGTATGTATGTGCAGGATTCTTTTCTGTTGAAGTATCCCCATCTCCGAAAGACCATTTCCATGAATCTGGTGATCCTTTGCCCTGGCCTGTAAAATCAACAGTAAAAGGAGCTTTTCCTGAAGTAAGAGACGCAGAGAAGCTGGTGACAGGGCCATTTAAAACGTTTGAAACAACAATATACCTGGATTTTGTTAACGTATTGCTGCCGTCTGTATTACTTACTGTTAATGTAACAGAGTATAATCCTGCTTTGCTGTATGTATGTACAGGGTTCTCCCCGGTTGAATGAGTACCGTCTCCAAACGTCCACTTCCTTGAGGTTGGAGCTCCTGTACTCTGGTCGGAAAAACTAACAGAAAGAGGCGATTTTCCTGAAGCTGGAGATGCAGAAAAAGCAGCAACAGGGGCTTCATACCCGTTTGAAACAATAATATAGCTGGATTTTGTTACTGCACTCTTGTTCCCCGTTTCGTTTAATGTCAACGTAACAGAATATTTTCCTGATTTTCTATAGATGTGTACAGGATTCTTTTCCGTTGAATAAGTTCCATCTCCAAAAGTCCAGTTCCATGAAGCTGGAAATCCTGTGCTCTGGTCAGTAAAACTAACACTAAACGGCGTTTTTCCTGAAGTTGGGGATGCAGAAAATACTGGCTGTGCCAGAACAGTTACTGTGGCAAATTTCGAATCAGTACCGTTTGTATTGTTTACTGTAAGCGTTACTTTGTAATTCCCTGCCCTGGAGTAAGTATGTGCTTGATTTTGCTGTGTTGAACCGGATCCGTCTCCAAAGTTCCAGTTCCACCCATCCACATTCTTCGAGAAATCCGTAAACCGGACAGAAAGAGGAGCATAACCGGATGTGAGATTGCTACTGAAGTTTGCAGCAGGAAGTACTGGTTGTGCTGGAAGAGGACTTATAAACTGACCGAAAGCAACAGGACTGAAACCTGTATTTACCTTGGCTGTAACCTTGTTTGTGGCTGTGTCAATTATAGAGACAGTTTTGCCTAGATTATCGTCGTCACCGCAGTTCGCTACATATACCTTTGTTCCATCCGGTGTGACTGCAATTCCATAAGGATTTTTTCCGACTTTCAAAGCAGCTATAACAGTTTTTGTTGCGGTGTCAATTACGGAGACATTGTTACTGCGTTGATTTGCCACATATACTTTTGTTCCATCCGGGCTGACTGCAACTCCCATAGGCCATTCTTCTACAGGCACTGTGGCTGTAACAGTGTTTGAACTCGTGTCAATTACAGAAATAGTGTTACTTTCACAATTCGTCACATATAGTTTTGTTCCCGCCTGGTTAACTATAACTCCACAGGAGCCAGGTTCAGCTTTCACAGTCGCTATAACAGTATTTGTGGCTGTGTCAATTACAGAAACAGTGCTGCTATAACGGTTCGTCACATATACTTTTGTCCCATCCGGTGTGATTGCAACTCCCATAGGCCATTTTCCTGCAGGCACCGTGGCTGTAACAGTGTTTGTGGCTGTGTCAATTACAGAGACAGCGTTGATATCACGACTCGCAACATATAGTTTTTTTCCATCCGGTGTGACTGCAATTCCACAGGGATAGTATTTATCTCCTACATCCACGGTGGCTGTAACCTTATTCATGGCTGTGTCAATTACAGAAACAGTGCCGCGGCGACCGTAGTTGGCATTCGTCACGTATATCCGTGTTCCATCCGGGCTGACTGCAACTCCTAATGGATTAATTCCTGCGGGCACCGTGGCTGTAAAGGTGTTGTTTCCTGTGTTAATTACAGAAACAGTGTTGCTGTTGATGTTCGTAATAAATGCATATGAAGGCGCAGGAGAACCTTTTGGTACAACATTTACTGTAGCAAGCTTTGAATCTGTGCCGTTTGAATTGCTTACTGTCAGGCTAACAGTATAGATTCCTGCTGCAGAATAGGTATGCGTGGGATTCCGCTTTGTTGAACCAGCCCCGTCTCCAAAGTCCCAGATCCATCCGGTTGCATTCTCCGATAGATCTGTAAACTGCACGGGTACGGAAAGGAAAACATAATCTGATGTGATGTTGCTGCTGAAGTTCGCTAAAGGATAAACTGGTTGTACCGGGATAGAACCTATAAACTGGCCTGAGGCATGAGGACTTTTTCCTACAAGCATCGTGGCTGTAACGGTGTTGGTAGCAGTGTCAATTACAGAGACGGCGTTACAGAGGTTGATTGCTACATACACTTTTTTTCCGTCTGGTGTGACTGCAACTCCCACAGGATTGGGTCCTACAGGTATTGTGGCTGTAACTTTGTTTGTAGAAACGTCAATTACAGAGACAGTGCTGAAATATTTATCATTAGTAGTCACATATGCCTTTGTTCCCTCCGGGTTGACTGCAACTCCAGAAGGGGCTCCCTCGACCTTCACAGTGGCTGTAACGGTGTTGGTAGCAGTGTCAATTACAGAAATGCTCCCACTATCGGAGTTCGCTACGTACACCTTGGTTCCATCTGGTGTGACCGCAATTTCCTCAGGACTTTTTCCTACGGATACCGTGCTTATAACAGCTTTTGTGGTAGTGTCAATTATAGAGACAGTGTTGTCGCCTTCGTTTGTCACATATGCTTTTTTTCCATCCGGACTTACCGCTACTCCCGCAGGATATTTTCCTACAGTCACTGTACTTGCAACAGTATTTATGGCAGTATCAATTACAGAGATAGTGTTACTGACCCTGTTTGCCACATATAGTTTCTTTCCATTCGAGCTGATTGCAACCCCTTGAGGAGAACGTCCTACAGGCACCGTGGCTTTAACAGTATTTGTTGCCGTGTCAATTATAGATACATCGTTGCTATGAGAATTTACCACGTATATCTTTGTCCCATCTGGATTAATTGCAACTCCAATAGGATTGGATCCTACAGATATCGTAGCTGTAACTTTGTTTGTGGTTGTGTCAATTACAGAGATATTGTTACTCTCTTCATTTGCAATGTATGCAAATGGCGAGGCGCCTGCGATACTCACCAACATTAAAAAAGCAAGTACTGTTACCCCCAAAGTTTTATTGAAGGTTTGCCCCCTAAATATTTTATTACATTTCGTTCCTTTCATTTTAGACCCCTTAATATATGGATAATTAAATTTGTTGAGAATTTTGAAAAAACTTGAAATTTGACAGGTTTTTATTACGATAATATAGCAATTCATTGAAGTAAGAGTTTTTTCGGGTTAAGCTGGTTATCATAACCGAATGCGACTATAAGTGCGATTATAAGTGAGACTATAAGTGAAACTATAAGTGAGACTATAAGTGAGACTATAAAAATGACTGGATGAATAAGATTCCCCCGAACTACACAAAAGAATTGTAAACTCTAAGATAATAATCTTTCTTTTATTGGCTTTATAGAAATCCTCCGAAATGACCAGTCTTCATTAATTTTAACTGGATGTCCCGGTATCATTATATCTATTTTTGGCCTCTTGAAGCTGGCATAGATGGGTCTCTACAAAGCCACAAAATGTGGATTGTAAAAGTACTCCTTATTTTAATGTCCCCACAAAGCAGACTCATTTATATATTAAAGAGAAAGAAAGAGGAAGAAAGTGAAGGGAAAATATAGAAAACAGTTGCATTTAAGCTTTGATAAAATCAAATACAATAAACGGAATATAGTGGAGACAACGTCCTCTGTTGTCAAAAGGAAATTTGGAGAAGTACTCAGGGCAAGAAAATTCTATAATCAGGTTAAAGAATTAAAACTTAAACTGATAGTTATAACATAATCAATAGTGGAGATATTTGCGTTCGGGAAGGTGTAGCCAGGTCGATAAGTGCTCCTTCTAAAACTGCAAAAATCACGGGTTTTTTATCCCCTTTTAGAAAAAGGATTTGGGGCAGATTGAGGCAGACCGCCGAGCGAAAAAATATGTTAATTGATTTGAAAAGGATAAGGAGGAACTTTAATTTTGAATTCAGCGACTCATTTTCTTACGATTTTCCCTAATCCATAATTCACTTGAAAAATTTCACTTCAATTCGAAACAGCCACCGCAAGAAAAAAAGTGTTGATGAAGTTAAAAAAGCCCCCCAATGGAGACTTATAAATTAAGCAAAACTAGGCTTTGTAGAAATCCTCTAAGTTATGTTTTTACCCAAACATTTATAAAAATAAGATTTTAAAATTGCTCCTTATTTTTTGTCCCCACAAAAAACGA
>NZ_JJOV01000058.1:0-8484 GCF_000979385.1 Methanosarcina sp. 2.H.A.1B.4 | reverse complement strand
ACGCCATTTCACGAATGATATTTCTAAATGAACAGATTCGAAAACAATAAAGGTTAAAAACGGGGTCATTTTATGGAATATCCTTTTGTTTCGGTTGTAGCAGGTATTCGCAACGAAGAAAAATTCATTGAAGAATGTATTGAAGCGCTTCTTAATATTCATTAAGTCTATTCAAAAATCGCTTTAAGGATCTGCGGCGAAGTAACATGGCAATATTCAGGACTGATTAAATAACTTTCACTAGCAAGATGACTGATTTAGCTTCAACTAAATTATTCTTTGCCTAAGTTATTCCGTTTATGTCAAAGAGGATCTTGTTGCTTTTATTGACAGGGAATTTAGTGTCAATTCCCTGTAACTGATTATGTAATATGAAAATTAAAGTAATCAGAGCATTTTGGATGGCCGGGGGATTTTTCAAAGCAAAATCTTCTTAATCAATGACCTATCTGTAAATGTCATTTAGTTTTTAAAATTTTTTCTCTATACTTCAAGTTTAATACGGTCTGTCAAGTTAAGTCTGATCTGAATTGTATTGGGTTTAAAGATTATGAGGTTTAAGAATTAATGGGGATACTATGTCTATATTGAATGAAGTTAAGGGGTTCAATTCTGCTAATAATAATAACAAGCAGATGAAATTTATCTACTCTTTGTTTCCATTATGCGTAATCTTTGCCGTATTATTTGCATTTTTATGGATGTTTGCGGTTGGAAAATTTGGTTTTGTAGTTAGAGGGGTGTTTACTGGAATCCCTGCAGTTATTTCCTGTATTATTGTATTATTCATTTACAAAAAAGATATGGGACTAAGTGATATTCTTATTTTTCCTTCTATAAGTCGAAACTCTTTAATCTATCTATTTGGAATTTTTTATCTTGGCTCAGTCAGCACCCTTTTATTGTCTCAAGGGGGCAGATCCTGGTATTATTTTATATTTATTGTGTTACTTTATATTCTGATTTTGCTGCAAATTTTTTCTGAAAATTCAAATCCTTCCGTTATCCTGGCGGAGATTTTTTTAAGTCTGTTAAACCTTACTTACAGTGTTACGTTAAATTATGATCTTTACTTTGGGACAACTGACATTATGCCCCATATTTTACTTTCAGAAATGACTGCAATGTCAGGGCATATTGTTTCAACTTCTTTAACCGATTATGCATACTTTCCTTTGTATCACATAATGGTCGCTGCATCCTCTCTCATCTTACATATGGGTATAAAATCCTCTCTTTTTTTAATAACTGCCCCGATTTATGCAATAACTATCTTTTTTCTTTACTACCTTTTTCTCTCTATAACTCAGAATCGCCAGATTTCCCTGCTCTCCTGTTTGCTCTTTTCTTCGAGTTCGGTTGTGCTTTATTACGGTGCAAATATGATCACCCGGACAATGTCTTTCGTAATGTTCGTCGTATTACTGTATCTACTTTACAGTGTAAATTTCAAAGAGTCTAAACTCTCTTTAAAAATACTTTCGGTCATTGTCGTGCTTTTTTTAACACTGGTGCATAACGTTTCCTTGCCCCAGTTTGTCCTGTTATTAGTTATTCTCCTTGTTTGCGAATCTCTTGTCAACGTTGGCAGTTATATAAGCAAACCCTTTTTTATCCTGTTAAATGTTATTTTTACATCATACTGGTTTTTTGTAGCATACCTGTTTGTCCAAAGGGGTATAACCATACGTTTACAGAGTCAGTTATGGGACTCAATGGTTTTGACATCCGAAGGTTTGGGAAATGTTAATGAATATCTGATTAATTTAGTCGGATATCTTGACGGCTCTGTTTTTCTATTTTTTGCTTTAATTGGGATTGGTTTTCTCCTGAAAAAACACAAAAACAACTATGCTTCAGTATTCGGGCTATTCGCCCTGTTTACTCTTATCTTTTATATCCCGAATCCTCTCAATACTATCTGGCAGTTGCATGTCTTATTCAGGATTGACAGATTCAAGCTGTTTGTCAGCCCCTTTATGGCTTTTGTTATGAGCTACGGTATTTATGTATTCTGGAACTATCTGTCAAAGTCCTCCTCTAAAAAAGGTTATCCTTTATTCTTTATTTTTTTATTGTTCTCTACTTTCGTCTTTGTTTCTTCTGTCTACAGTATCTCGGATTCTGAGAGTCTCATTGTTGAATCCGCACATCCGTATTTTACAGCCCCTGAATTGAGAGGGTTTGAGCATATTAAGTGTTATGTTCCTGCTGGCTCTTACATTTACTCCGATTATTACGCATCCAGGTATTTTTATTTCCCTCGGATTCCGGGGGCTTCCGAAGAAAATAACCTTTCTTTTTTCCGGAGCTACAGAATTGCTGATGTGAACAACTTCGCTCAGTATAGTGGTTATATCGTGATTAGAACCAGGGAATTCCTCCGGGCTGGTTTATATTTGAGTGAAGGAGGAAATGGTGTCGAAAGCGCCAATTATTTTTACAGGGGAACTTCTGAAAATGAACTGGAGATGAATCGCAATCTGAATAAAATAAATAAAATTTATTCGAGTCCGGCAGAAGATATATTTATTGGCGGGTCTTGAGTCCATTGAGCCCTTGCTTACTATCTAAGGACCCACCGCGAAATAACATGTGCAACTTTTTGACTGTACTCCCCCCAGTTTCACAAGCAAGCCCATCGATTAAAGCCCAAAATAATTATGCGTTGCCCAGGTTATTTCGTAACAAATCCTTAGCTTCCCTTCAAGCTTTTTTATCTTTCTCTATAACTTTCTCATCTTCTGCTTTTTGTGGATAAGCTTTCTTTTTCCATCCCTTTCTCTTAACAAACTCAAGGGACGTGCTCATTTAAGCGGCGTGCTCATAAATTTCTATATTGAGGGAGTCATAGATCTTGCGCAGAGGATAGCTTTCAGGAGGTATGAACACATTTCCGACAGATGTCTGGGTCTCCGATCTAGATTCATTCAAACTCAAATCCTTCGAAAAAGTGGTCACCACAAAATAGAATGGCTCATTTTCTGACGAATTTTTTAAATGGATTATATCCTCAGAATAGTATTTAGGGACAGACATGAACCCCGAAGACGTTTCAAAAGGAATTAAATCAGAGTTTTTTAAATTGCTGGTAGAGCCTGACAGAACAGCGTTTCCCATATTCTTGTCCTCATAGGATATAACGCAATCAGGGGTCGTTTTTACTCTGGATAACCACTGCATTCCTCTAACCTCATTTTGTGAAACTCCTTCAGATACTCCATCAGTATATGGAGAACTGAAACAGCTGAAGAAACCAAAGGTCCAGAGAAGGCATAAGATCAGAACCACAGATGCAAAACCAAGCACATTCCCCTTTCTGAGAAATATGATATAGAGTGAATAAGCCAGCAGGGGTATTTGAGCAAAAATTATGAAACTTAAATTTGCAAATCTTTCCGCAGGATAAGGGTTAAAAGGGTTTAAAAGGAAACCCCACTCAATGAAAAAAGATCCGACGTAGAGGACTAAAAAGGAGGGATACGTGTGGATAAAATGGTGGCAAAACCTTTTACGATTCTGCCATACGATTATGGAATTGATCACAATGAAGATTAACGGAATATAATATTTGCCATAATATAGATTAAAATAATGTATAAATTCTAAATTGGATTCTATTTCTAATACGTTGGTCAGGCCTGTCACTGATAAAGTCCCAACGTGCCGGGAAAAATCATGAGGTAAAATTTGGGAAAACCGGGAAGCATATTTCGCACAGAACAGGATACTTCCTGAGGTAAACGTCAGAATAGAGAGGAAAACAATTTTTCTTCCATTTGAATTGGATACATTATCTTCAACAAGAATATCGAAAAATATTTTGCTGAGATGTCTTCCCCAATTCAATATTTTACCTGAAAAAATGAGGAGTAGAGAAAAACAAATGATGTATACAAAAATAAAAGGGTGAGCTAATGGAAGCAAAGTTATCATAAAAAGAAAACTAATAAGCATCGTCCTGTTTTTATCCGAAAGTGCTTTCTTCAGTACAAAAAGACAGATCGGGATCATGCAAAAAGAGAGGTAATAAGGAAAAACTGAAAACTGAAAACGCCAGAAGTATAGAAGAAACGAGGAGAGTAAGGTTAACCCAACAAGTTTTTCCCGAAGCATATATGTTCTGCATAACATGAACATTCCGGCAATAAATTGAATCGAAAAAAATATCGGTAAAAAGTGATAAAGTGTCTGTGCCCCCAGCCCTGAGATCAAATCCAGGGGTAAAACTAACAGCGGACCCGTAGGAGAAAGGGTTGAAATGGCGGAAGAACCTGAAATATCAAAAAATCCATTATTTTCTGCCAATCCCATATATGAAAATTCTCCGTATCTCCCAATAGAAACGTATCCAAGCATGTAAGGGATGATCAGTACCGTAAAATGAATAAGGAGCAGTATGATAATTGCAGGTGTCTTTCTATATGAAAGCACAAGTATACAGGAAGAAAAATAACAAAAGAGCAGGATCAGATACAAACGTAATGGAAGCTGGTCATAGATACTAGCTACATATCCTTCAGGCGGAATTCCTTTGAGCTCAAAGAGACCATAAGTTATAAGTAACAAAGAAATAGAGCTCAGAAAGGTTAAGATTCGATTAGTATCTTTTTTCAACGTGCCCGCCGTCCTTCTTGATAATTATAGAGTATTATCTCTACAATATCTACTCTCTGAGTCCCGATCCGCATCTATTAAAGCAGCAACTCTACTTCTTGGAGTTTGCACAAACCGGAACTTTCAAGCGAAAGTAATTTCTTTTTCAATATATTTTTTTCTATTTTTTCTCTCCTTTTTCTTTTCTTATTCTGACTGTTTTAATTAATACTTAATTATTTTATTAAAACGTCTTTACCAACTATAATGTGAAGTAACTCTTTCTAATACGCACTATTGTTGTTATTGTATGAACTCTTTCACACAAAATTCTTTTTAATCGATCCTCTTATTTCTGTTGCTCCCTGATTAATTGGTTGGTATTATTCCGAAATGATCACAAATGATATCTCACATTCTTTCATTCGCCACGCAAGGCTTGAGCCCGCCGGTGTACAGTAGATAAAAACAAACTATATGGCCGGTGCTTGAGCTCTAATTCCGAAATATCAACATCCAGGAAGCGTACCGAAAGTTCTGTAAAATTACAAATTTTAAAAAGATCTCTAATCGAAAACTCGATATTAATAAACCCGTTTCATGTGCTGTGTACAAAAGTTTGGCTTAGAATTTACAGCAGATTCGGGTCATACGGGAAATGAGAAGCCATGATGGAAGTTCTGGTAATATCCGATCATTCCTCAAGGTTTTCAAAAATTTTAGGATAATCTTTTTTTAATGTTATAAGTAACTCTTTTGGGACCAGTTTTTCAGAACCCCTATCGTTTATTTTCTTAGCTGGAATCCCTGCAATCCCGATATTTGGTTCTGTAAAGGACTTATTTACAATTGAATTAGCTCCTATAGCTATTCCATCTGCGATTTCTATATCTCCAAATATTTTTGCTCCAGGACCAATGTAAACATTATTTCCTATTTTTGGCGTCAAATCTTCATATCCTGCCCCTGCTTTAGTTCCGATGACCGTACATACATGTATCCTGCAATTTTCACCTACTTTTGTATTTCCGTTGACTACAATCGTACCTGGATGACTTATGGATAACCCAGGACCAAAAACATTTGGCTCAATAAGAAAACCAAGGAATATGCCTAGTAGGTGATACTTTAAATATAAATAATAATAGTAGGGACGGTAAAAAAGGGAATTTTTGCAATTTTTATAGTACTCAACTTTTCTTAATAATCTCTGAAATACCCATACTTCATCCAAAAATAACCTCGGCTTTTTCCTTTTTTTGCCTAAAGCAATTCTATCTGCTTCTAAATAATACTTATATTCCTGTTTTGACTTTATCATGGATTCTACTTTTGAGTTATAGAATTTCAATTTTTCGGCTCTATAAAAATCTTTGATTTTATGCAATTATTTTTACAACATTTTTGTTTATGTTACACTATCAGTTTAATATTTATTTCTTTGACTTGATTATAGAACTTTCTTGCCTGAGTACTTCTCCATACTTCCTTTTGACAACAGAGGACGTTATTCCTGTGATATTTCGTTTATTGTACTTGATTTTGTCAAAGCTCAAATGCAACAATTTTCTATATTTCCCTCTTACTCTCTTTCGCTTATTGAATATTTTTGCATCACTTTTTTAGAACAAAATCATAACAGTTTTCATGAATTAAAGCTAACTTAGTGAGACGTAAATCTCCTAATACCGACGAGTCAGGATTTATCGAAATTTTCTGATATTAGATCGTTTAAAGTATCATCCACTTGGTGGGAGAATAATTCGGAACTACATCAAATTGATACTATTGTTTAATAGAGACGTTTAATTGATAATGTTTATTAAGAATGAATAGTTATGTACTGGTGGTGAATGCTGTCTCCAGGTAGACGGAAATTAATTCCTGATGGAACCTTTATTGCGTTTTAGGTCTCTATTCGATCTCATTCCATTAAAGCTCTTTTTCGAGACAAAAATTGATGGTGTGAAAAGGATAACGAGATTATTTATCCCCGTGATAGGGGATTATGGTTATTCCCCACGACAATTTGTTTAAGTTTTGTTATTATAGTTAAAAACACGGGGACAAAGAATGGGTGAAAAAAATTGGATATGTAGGTGGGGAAATATAAAAAAACTAAGAGTTTACATTATAATTCTCTTTTTCTTGACCTTAACGGAAACGGCTTCGATTTCCATTGCATCGGGTATGACAGTTTATGTCGCCGGGGACGGTAGCGGTGACTTCAACTGTGACGGAAAAGCCGATGATGTACAGATAAATCAGGCCCTTAAATTCTTAGCCGAAAATCCCGATTACACCACCGTTTATCTTAAAGGTCCTTTTACCTATACCATCGATAATACCATTTACATTCAAAGTAGTAACACGGTTCTTGAAGGTGATTCAGCCGCTGTTGTCAAATTAGTTGACCATGCAGGATGGACTAATTCTCCTATGATACCCTTAATTGGCAGCAAGGGTTCTGTAAACAATCTTACTGTAAGAGGATTTGAGATAGACGGGAATCACAATGGCAACACCGAAACTCCAAAAGGAAAAGGATATTACAACTGTATATATTTTGGTCAAGTAAAAAACATAACGGTTTGTAATATGTACATGCACGATGGCCACGGCGATGGACTACGAATTCACTACGGTGAAAACATCCAGTTTTATAATAACACAATCTCTCTGCTTGGACATGACGGGCTTTATGCTATTGAATCTCAGAATGTGGAAGCCTGGAATAATACGATAACCTGCAGGACTAATAGCGGCCTCAGAGTATGGAATTCAAATCATGTAAAATTCCATGACAACTTTATTGATTCTTCCTATGATAAGGATGCAGGCGGACCCGGAATTCAGATCCAGAAGTCCTCAGCTGTCATGGATGATATCGAAGTATATAATAATACCATCCACAACACCTTTGGACCCGGGTTATGGTTGATAGGATACGGTTCTTCTTACTCAAGAGAAGAGGCGCAAAATGTCCATATTCATCACAATATCTTCTATAGCACTGGCACGAATCCGAGCATCGATTGGGTGGGTGGTATCGTAACTAGTGGCTTTTACGATACTCTTATTGAGAACAATGTATTTGATGGTGTATACCATGCTGCAGTAATCCATATGTACCCTGAAGGCAAATCTACCGATCTTTCCCCTGCTGGTACAGGATACACTACCATTATCCGCAACAACATTATAGTAAATACCCTTAAGCGTAAGAAAGATCCGCGAGGAACAGGGTACTGCGTGATCAATTACCTCCCTGGAACACATACCTTCGTGCTGCAAAATAACTGCCTCTTTAATAATGAAGCTGGAGACTATATCAACACAGAATCAAAAAGCGATATCTATGCAAATCCTCTTTTTGCAGACCCGAAAAATCATGATTACCATCTTAGATCGACAGGAGGTAGATGGAATGGGAAATCCTGGATAAAGGATCGCATAAGTTCTCCGTGCATTGATGCAGGTTATTCCTCCTCTGACTACTCAAATGAGCCCGAAGACAATGGAAAACGGATCAATATAGGAAGATACGGAAACACTGAAGAAGCATCAAAGTCAGGGATAATGCCCGGATATGTGGCCTGGTGGCATCAGGTGGTTCCATCCAGGGCCCTGATGAGGATATTCTTTTTTAATATTTTTTAAAAACGCTGTCGGGAAAACTATTGATTATCAAAAAATACTTCGAAAAGTGGGTTTCACTGGTAAAAAGAGGTTTTTCCGAAAAGCAGGCATTGGGAAATTAACATTTCCTGCAGTCTAGAATTTCGGATCACCTCCTTAAAGGACATCCAGGCCTTTAGCTGTATACCAGTTGAAGTTTTGGCACCTGATTTATGTTCCCTACATCGCTGCTGTAGAATGCGATATAAT
>NZ_JJOV01000048.1:0-8621 GCF_000979385.1 Methanosarcina sp. 2.H.A.1B.4 | reverse complement strand
ACGCCATTTCACGAATGATATTTCTAAATGAACAGATTCGAAAACAATAAAGGTTAAAAACGGGGTCATTTTATGGAATATCCTTTTGTTTCGGTTGTAATAGGTATTCGCAACGAAGAAAAATTCATTGAAGAATGCATTGAAGCGCTTCTTCATCTTGATTACCCTCAGGATTCTTATGAGGTTATTATCGTCGACGGAATGTCCACTGATAAAACTCGGGAGCTCGTACAGAAATACCCTGTCAGGCTCCTTCTTAATGAACGAAAAAATGTTGCAGCAGCAAGGAACCTTGGAGTGGAAAACGCTCGGGGAGATCTTGTCGCATTTACGGACGGAGACTGCAAGGTAGATCCCGGGTGGTTGAAAACACTTGTTAGTGAAATGAAAAATGCCTCTGAAGATGTAGCATGTGTTGGTGGACCTAACTTAATATTTGATACTGACCCTATTTTTGGCAGAGTTGTAGGGTATGCTCAGGAAACATTTCTAGGCTCCGGAGGTTCTGCCCAGTCCAAAAATTCAACAAAGAAACATTATGTCAGTTCCCTTCCTAACTGTAATGCTATGTATAAAAAAAATTCCATTAAGGAAGCCGGGTATTTTGATGAGCGGTTTGTAGTGGGCCAGGACGGGGACCTTAATTACAGAATAAACAAAATAGGTCATAAATTCCTGTATATTCCAGAAGCAAAAGTGCTTCATCACAGAAGAGGAACTCTCAAGTCCTTTTCCATACGAATGTTCAAGTATGGCATGTGGATGGCCGAGCTTTTCAAAAAACACGGAGAATTTGTCCGCTGGTATGCTTTTTTGCCTTCAATTGCCATAGCTTTTGCGGTTCTTTCGTTTATTGTTTCTCTTGTATATACAGTGCCGATAGCAGTTCTGCTAATACTGATGACCTTATATTTCGTTCTGGTTTTTGTTACCTCAATTCAGGTAATATATAAGATGAAATCAAAATATGGCATCCTTACCCTGTTTGTGATTCCTGTGCAGCACGTTGCTTATGGGCTGGGTTTTTTGTACAGTTTTGCAAATTCCCTTCTCCTTTCAAAAGACAGGTCTCTTTCGGATATTTAATGTTTAAGAATTTCTCCGGTTAATGTAACCATAGTTGCCGGTACGCAAATGTATAAAATGGTTGGATAAATTAACCCCGGCTTGAAGGATATTGGAGCAAAAAATTCTTAACCAATATAGACCTCACTGTAAATCCTATTGGCTTCGAACAAAAAATCCGAACCTTTTATTTCAGGTTCAACCCTGAATCCTGTTCGGATTCAATTTTGAATTCTTTATTTCAAACTCAATATATAAAGTTGTGATCGCTTAAGGTTATGGAGATAGTATGTTTGGATTGAGCGAAGAGACGGGACTCAAGTACATGGATAATAACCGTTTAATGAAGGTAATTTCCTTCCTGTTCCCACTAGCAATAATTCTCGCAGTTATATTCACTTTCGTATGGATGTTTGTAACCGGAAAGCCAGGTTATGCAATTCGTGGATTGTTTACAGGAATCCCTGCAGTACTTTCCTGCCTCTTTATATTGTACATTTACAAAAAAGATGTAAGTCTGCATGATATAGACAGTTTCCCGTCGATAAACATAAAGTCCCTTACATATGTGTTTAGCATATTTTATATTGGCTCAATAGCTGTGCTTCTACTATCTCAGGGAACCAGACCAGGGTACTATTTCGTATTTATTCTGGTGATGTACCTTTCGGTTTTCCTGCAAATATTCTCTAAAGAGGTAAGGCCGTCCCTTGTCCTTCTGGAATCTTTTTTAATCATGGTAAACCTTACTTACAGCGTTACCTTAAATTATGATTTCTACTTCGGGACCACTGACATTCTGCCTCACATTTTTCTTTCGGAACTCACTGCAGTAACGGGACAAACCATTTCCACTTCCTTAAGTGACTATGCATTTTTCCCCCTGTACCATATACTTGTTGCAGAAGCCTCCGAAATTTTGAACCTCAGTACAAAAACCTCACTTTTCCTGATTACAGCGCCAATTTATGCAGTAACCGTAGTTTTTCTTTACTATCTCTTTAATCATATTACCCACAACAGGCAAATCTCCCTCCTCTCCTGCCTGCTTTACTCCGCAAGCTATATTGTACTGTATTACGGCGCAAACGTGATTACACGCACAATGTCATACGTAGCGTTTATTATACTGCTATATCTGGTTTACAGTGTCAACTTCAAAGAGGATAAATTCTCTTTTAAAGCTCTTTCAGTAATTGTTCTGGTTTTTTTGACTCTGGTACATAACGTTTCCATACTCCAGTTCGTTTTATTACTCGTCATCCTCTTTGCTTCAGAGTATATTGTAGGGGCTGGCAACTATGTAAGCAAACCTTTCTTTTTACTTCTAAATGTTACTTATACTGCTTACTGGTTCTTTATGGCTTATCTGTTCATGCAGAGAAGCCTGACTCCCCGTTTACAGAGCCATTTTTGGGACTCTATAGTTTTAACTTCTGGGGGCTCTGACGTACTTGAAGAGGGCTTTATCAGTCTGTTTGGGCTCCTGGATAAATCCGTCTTTTTATTTTTTGCCCTTATAGGAATAGGCTTTCTTCTGAAAAACTACCGAAAAAACTATGCTTCAGTTTTCGGGTTATTTGCCCTGTTAACCCTTATTTTCTATGTTCCAAACCCTCTCAATACTATCTGGCAGTTTAAGGTTCTGTTCAGGGTTGATCGGTTTATGCTTTTCGTTAGCCCCTTTATGGCTTTCGCAATGGGATATGGAATTTATGTATTTTGGAACTATATGGATAAATATGGGCCTAAAAAGTTCAATACAGTGGTCTTTATAGTTCTGCTGTTCTCCACTTTTGTTTTCATCTCTTCAGTCTTCAGCATCTCGGACGCGAACATGCTTGGACAGAGTTCAAAGCATGAATATTTCACTGATAATGAACTGAGTGGTTTCGAACATGTTTATAAGTACATTCCGGAGGGTTCTGCCGTTTATTCCGATTACTATACTACAAGGTTCTTTTATCTCCCGTCGATTCCTGAGGATTCTTCGGGTATGAACATCTCAATTTACAATAACTACCGAATCGATAATGTAAGTGAATTATCCAGTTACAGGGGCTATGTAGTATTCAGGACTCAAGAGTTTCTCAGGAGCGGTTTATACTTCGGCAGCGATGAAAGCAGCACTAAGGAAACTTCCAATTACTTCTACGGGAACACTCCCGAAAATGTAATTGATCTTGAGGACAATCTTACACAAGCAAATAAAATATACTCAAACCCAGCAACGGATATCTTTGCTCCCGGTCCGGCGTTAAGCAAACCTATCAGAAGTTCTAACCTTAACAGCACATTTACAGGCATTTAAATGCCTGTACTTATGCTTTTTTATGGAAAACACGAAAGTTCTAAATTATCTGAAAGACTGTAAAAGTAGCCTGTGTAAAAGTAGCCTGAGATTTTCAGGAGATCTGGCCAAAATATCCTGGGCATAATTCCGGTGAGCCAAAAAATTATATCAAACTCAGGTGGGTCAAAAGAGCATACCAAGTTCTCTCTGACCTGTGAGCAGAATTTTTCGATGAAGCAGAGCTCTGGTGAAGCAGAATCCTCTTCTTTTTTTACTATAGGTTTATTTTGAGGGATTTGATAGAAGCTCTGAGTATATATCTACGGTCTTCTTTGCATGGGCTTCCCAGGTAAGTCCCCGTTGAATTATGCTTTTACGCCCGAGTTTTCCCATTTTTTCCCTTCGGCTTTCGTTTTCAAGCAGCCGATTTATTTTTTCTGACAGGTCGGCAGGGTTTTTTGCAGGAACCAGATAGCCTGTTTCCCCATCAACCATCAGTTCCGGAATCCCTCCAACATCAGTTGCCACGACAGGGACTTCACAGGAAAGAGCTTCAAGCACGACATTTGGCCTTCCCTCTGAGAGAGAAGGCAGTACCAGCATATCTGATGCTGAAATCCAGAGGGGAATATCCTCATGGTTTACAGGTCCCGTAAATTTAATGGAGCCGGCAATTTTGAGCTCTTCTGCTCTTTTTTCCAGACCTTTTCTAAGCCCGTCGTCCCTGCCTACCATATAGAGGTCCGTTTTTGTATCCACAAAACTTTTTGCAGCTTCAATAAGGTAATCCACGCCTTTTATTTTTCTCAGGGCTCCTATAAACAGGACAATATTCTTTTCCTGAGGCAGGTTTAAAATATCCCTTGCCTGTTCTTTTCCTGCAGGCTTGAATATCTCCGTATCAACACCGTTAGGGACCACATGTACTTTACTTTCGTCTATCCCGAGATTCACTATATGGGCCTTGAGGTCTTCACTGACAGAAAGGACTTTATCGGCAAAATTCATGGCTTCTATAATCTGCCTTGAAGTATAGGTCCCTTCATAGGCAACCTTTCTTTCGATCGTGCCAAGAGCACTTATCACCAGAGGAACTTTCCATTTCTTTGCAAGTCTCATCATTCCGTACCCATCAGGATATGAAAAATGTGCATGAATCAGGTCTGGTTCTGGTTTTATGTTTTTTATGGCGTACCTGGAAATGAAATGGGCATATGAAATGCCGGTTATGGGGTAAAAATATTTTTTGGGAATGGCATAGATATAACGCGGGTAGTGAAGGTCATATTTTTCTGTATGCTCAATCCTGGGCAGTTTAGAAAAATTATGGTACGGAAATGCAGAAAAAGGAAGCACGAAAGCTTTTGGAGAAATAACCGTCACATCTACTCCCTGGTCTGCGATTGAATCTATGCTCTGCTTTATAAACGTTCCAAGTTGAGGGTAATACCTATTAGGAAACTCCTGACATACTTCCAGTACTCTCATAATCTTTTTCCTTTTTCGATTCGGATGCCTCAAAAACACACAAAGGAGATAATTTCTCCTATAAATATCTCTCTGCAAAATCAGTATATTTCTCTTTCTGTACTTAAATCCCGAACCTACTCTTCCAGACCTATGAAAATTAATGAATGGAGTCGTGGGATAAACTAATTAACTACTTTTGCTATTCAGATACCGGCAATTATGTTTAAAAAAGTAAGTAATATTTTCCTGGTCTATTACAGCTCTTTCAATACAAAATCAGGTTCGAATATACACATACTCGAACTCTTAAGAAATTTGAAAAAATACACGGATGTAGTTTTGTTCGCGCCAGGTCAGAAAGGTGCAGAACATGGCTTTTCCGGAATAAAGTATGTGCCTGTGATAGATAATAAGTACCTTGTACAGCCTTCTTACGAGTTCATGCTATCCTTTTATCTTCTGTATTCATGCATAAAAAACAGGCCTGACGTTCTTTATCTCCGTCAGAACTCTTTTCCGTTCTTCCCCATCGCCCTGTGCAAACTTTTTGGCATTTCTTCTATAGTTGAGGTTAATGGGTTGGTTATGGATGAACTCAAGGTAAGCCCTGATTCTAAATCCTTTGCATACAGGGTTTTTTCCTATCTGGCACTCCATTCCGAGAGGTTCAATTACAGATACTGTGACAGGATAGTTTCCGTGACTGATAAGCTAAAAGACGAACTTGTGAGGCTATACTCGGTCCCTGCAGAAAAAGTTCTTGTAATTAACAACGGAGCAAATACCGATATTTTCAAACCCATGGATCAAAAGCAGGCAAGAGCCAGACTCGAGCTTGATGATTCCAAGAAGTATGTATGTTTTGTAGGGCACCTTGCAGCCTGGCAGGGAGTTGAGTTTCTAATCTATTCCTCTCCTTTTATCCTGGAAAAATTCCCTGATGTTCATTTCCTTGTAGTGGGGGATGGGGTCATGAGGGATAAACTGCTGGAAACTGCTTCAGAGATGGGGCTTTCGGACAAATTCACTTTTACTGGAAGAGTCCCCTATGAGAATGTTCCTGTATACATTAACGCAGCTGATGTCTGCGTTGCTCCTTTTATAATGGAACGAAACTCAAAGATAGGACTTTCTGCCTTAAAAACATACGAATATCTTGCATGTGGAAAACCTATTGTAGCGAGCAGTATACCAGGGGTTAAAGACCTGATCGATCTTTCAGGAGGCGGAATTTCAGTACCTCCTGAGAACCCCGGAGAACTCGCTAATGCTGTGGTGAAGCTAATTTCCGATCCAAAGACATGCAATACCATGGGGGAACAGGGTCGTAAATATGTCGTCGAGAATCACAGCTGGGATGGAGTTGCAAGAAAGATTCTTGATATATGTCACGAAATTGTTTGATGTGGCCTTTTAGATCTCACAGAGCTTTCCTGTGATTTCACTATAGGCTTCATCTTTTTTCCTATCTTATCTTTTTTCTGACTTTATCTTTCTTCTCTATTCGTTATTTGAATTAGTCACGATTTAGCTATCATTCCACTATTGCTTTCTTATGGCTTTATTGCCGGCTTCTATTAGTGGCTGATTGTTTTTTATTTTTGATTTGTGGCTTTTATTATTGATTTCCTGCTCCAACATCTTATTTTTCTTAATTATTTTTACATCTGTTCTTCTCACGGCAAAGAATAAATGTTTAAGTTGATTGCGCGGAACATCCTTCAAAAATTACCTCTCATAAATCTCAGAGGTTTTACTAATTGCACTATTTTTTTTTCATAATTTTTAATAACACGCCGTTTCATATCGATTGATCTTCATACACAAATTTTAACAGTTCTTGCCATATGTCCGCCAGTGTCTAAATAAATTTACAAACTCTGCGCAAATACTTTTATAATATAATGAGCTAATTTACAATGACGACTATAGAAATTTAATTAGGGTATTAATCCCAATTTATTCATAATGTCCACTCGGGGGGAATTTGTGTATAGTGGAAATAAATTGCCATTTAAGCAGGGGAATTAACTCTGAATCCAGTATTCTCCCCCTCATCTAATAATGGTTATTAGCCTCGGAACTGATACTTCTGCCAGGGCTTATTCTATAGTCTTGAACATTTGGTGAGTGGATACTATTGCACAATCTTGTCGGAGGGTTCTTTCAACAGACAAAATAAATTTATCCAAAAACAGCTCAACTGGCTATAAATTTATAGAAACTACCCGGCGAATCTGAGTGAACTTCTACCTTACAAACATATCAACCAATTGTATTATGATCGACCCCAGGTGATAGCAATGCTAAAGCGAAAATTGGGAGTCCTCTTCCTTATAGGGTGCTTTATATTTTCAAGTGTTCCTATGGTTTCATGCCGGACTTCTGCACCTATTATTTATGTTGCGGGAGATGGGAGTGGGGACTTTAACTGTGATGGAAAAGACGACCATGTACAGATAAACCAGGCCCTTAAATTCGTGGCAGAAAACTCTGCTTATACAACTGTCCACCTCAAAGGACCTTTTACATATGTTATTGACAATACCCTTCTGATCGGAAGCAACACTATTCTTGAAGGAGACTCAAATGCTGTGATCAAGCTGGTTGATCATGCAGGCTGGACTACTATGAAACCCCTTATCCAGCAGATGAGCAGTTCAGGAAATCACGATATTACGATAAGAGGTTTTGAAGTTGATGTAAATCACGATGGTAATGCTGAGCTTGCCAAGGGCAAAGGCTACTACAATGTGATTTATTTCCTTTACACCAGCAATGTAGCAGTCCATGATATGTATATGCATGATGGACACGGTGACGGGCTCAGGATAAAATACGGCAGTAATATCCAGTTTTATAACAACACGGTTTATAAACTTGGGCATGATGGCCTTTTTGCAATTGAGTGCAGTAATGTAGAGGCCTGGAACAACAAAATAACCTGCAGGACTAATAGTGCTCTGAGGGTATGGAACTCAAAGAATGTAAAGTTCCATGATAACTTCATTGATTCATTTTATCACTGGAGCGCAGGCGGCCCGGGTATTCAGGTTGAGAGATCCAAAGGTGACATGAATAATATCGAAATCTACGATAATGTAATTACGAACACCTACGGACCAGGCATCTGGCTTATCGGGACCGCCGGAGCATATGATAAAAGTTTATCAAGCGTATATATTCACAACAATATCTTCTCTGATTCCGGAACCAATCCGAGCATCGAGTGGGTTGGTGGGGTTTTAGGCAGTGGATTTCATAATGTCCTGATTGAAAATAACGTCTTTGATGGAGTTCATAACGCGGCGGTTGTAAATATGTATTCAACTGACACCAACGCCGGACCCTCAGGAACAGGATTCACGACAACAGTCCGAAATAACGTAATAGTAAACACCCAGCCGCGCACGAAAAACGCTGCAGGAACAGGATATGGTGTGATTAATCGCCTTACCAGCTCCCACAAAATTGTGCTGGAAAATAACTGTCTCTACAGCAACACTGCCGGGAACTATAAAAATGTTAACTCAGCAACAGATATCTATGTAGATCCTCTTTTCATGAATAGTAACAGTGGGGATTACCATCTCAAATCAGTAGCAGGTCGCTGGAATGGGGGAACCTGGGTAAAAGATAGCACAAGTTCTCCATGCATTGATGCCGGATCTGCTTCCTCTGATTACTCAAATGAGCCTGATGACAATGGAAACCGGATCAACATAGGGGCATTCGGGAACACAAAGTATGCTTCAAAATCAGGAACACCAATAGTAGATAATCAGGCCCCTGT
>NZ_JJOV01000079.1:8951-10612 GCF_000979385.1 Methanosarcina sp. 2.H.A.1B.4 | reverse complement strand
TACGTCTCGTGGGCTCGGAGATGTGTATAAGAGACAGCTTATAGACTGTATTAGAAGAAGCTTCACGCAGGCGGTTATCCGTTGCGCCAGTAACAGTTACATTTACAGTCACTACAGGTTCAGTCACTGCAGGTGCTTTCTTTGTTATGTTAAGCTCTGGCTCCTTACTTTCAATTCCGCAGTCACTGCTGTAGAATGCAATATAATTGTTGCTTTCAGTTTTTGCTTTTATCAAAAAACCGGTATTCTCATATTTTCCACTGGTGTACTCTTTTACGAGCTCGGTTACGTTCAGTTCATAGTATCTGTTGTCAGGCAGGGTACTGCCCTTAATAGTCATTGTTGCATATGGAGTACTGCCCTGCAAAACACCGTTTTTATCGTACCAGTCTCCTCCTGGATTTTTCCATGCAATACCAATGTTTCTCTTATTCCAGCTCACATAGTCAGGATTCCATGAATCAGCAGGCCTGTAAACCTCAATCACAGTATCTGCTGGTCTTGAGTTTCCTGCCGGATAATACCAGAAGAGAGAAAGAGCCGCATTACTAACTTCGGTAGAACCTGTGTACTCGCTCAGGTTAAACCACATTGCATCCCTATACCTGCCAGTACTCAGTCCACCAACATCGATAAAGGAAGTTTCCTGGAAAACGGTTTCAGGGGCAGCCTCACGCATGCGGTTATCCGTTGCGCCAGTAACAGTTACATTTACAGTCACTACAGGTTCAGTCACTACAGGTGCTTTCTGTGTTATGTTAAGCTCTGGCTCCTTACTTTCAATTCCGCAGTCACTGCTGTAGAATGCGATATAATTGTTGCTTTCAGTTTTTGCTTTTATCAGAAACCCGGTATTTTCGTACTTTCCACTGGTGTACTCCTTTACGAGATCGGTTACATCAAGCTCATAGTACCTGTTGTCAGGCAGGGTACTGCCCTTAATAGTCATTGTTGCATAGGGCATGCTTCCCTGCAAAACACCGTTTTTATCGTACCAGTCTCCTCCTGGATTTTTCCATGCAATACCAATGTTTCTCTTATTCCAGCTCACGTAATCTGGGTCCCAGGTAGAAGCAGGCCTGTAAACCTCAATCACAGTATCTGCTGGTCTTGAGCTTCCTGCCGGATAATACCAGTAGAGAGAAAGGGCTGCATCACTAACGTCAGTCGATCCGGTGTACTCGCTCAGGTCAAACCACATTGCATCCCTGTATCTGCCAGTACTCATCCCGCCTATGTCAATAAAGGACGAACTCTTATAGACTGTGTTAGGAGACGCTTCGCGCAGGCGGTTGTTGTAGACCTCTTCTGCTGTGGACGAGGAGTTTTCCTGTTTTACAACGCTTATAGCTGCTGTAGCCGAATCCTGTAGTTCTCCATCGCTTACCTCAAAGGTTAAGCTGTACGTCCCTTCCTGTCCGGCAACCGGAGTCCAGCTAAAAACCCCCGATTTGCTGTCAAAAGTAGCACCTGTGGGAATGCCTGAAGCAGAGTATGCGAGACTGTCTCCGTCTGCATCCGAAGCGCTTACTGTAAAGGTAAGGCTTTTTCCAGCTTCAACAGTAACATCAGGAATGGAATTTATCACAGGGGCCTGATTATGATTGACAACGTTTACAGCTACAGTAGCCGAATCTGTCAGTTTTCCATCGCTTACCTCA
>NZ_JJOV01000079.1:0-8930 GCF_000979385.1 Methanosarcina sp. 2.H.A.1B.4 | reverse complement strand
GATTATCTACTATTGGTGTTCCTGATTTTGAAGCATACTTTGTGTTCCCGAATGCCCCTATGTTGATCCTGCCTCCGTTGTCATCAGGCTCATTTGAGTAATCAGAGGAAGCAGATCCAGCATCAATGCATGGAGAACTTGTGCTATCTTTTACCCAGGTTTCCCCATTCCAGCGACCTGCTACTGATTTGAGATGGTAATCCCCACTGTTACTATTCACGAAAAGAGGATCTACATAGATATCTGTTGCTGAGTTAACATTTTTATAGTTCCCGGCTGTGTTGCTGTAGAGACAGTTATTTTCCAGCACAATTTTGTGGGAGCTGGTAAGACAGTTTAAAACTCCGTATCCAGTACCGGTTCCTTTTGTGGTTCTGGGGACAGTATTAGTAATTATATTATTTCGGACTGTTGTCGTGAATCCAGTTCCTGAGGGTCCCGCATTAGTATCAGTCATGTACATGTTCACGACTGCAGCGTTATGAACTCCGTCAAAGACGTTATTTTCGATCAGGACATTATGAAAACCACTGCCTAAAACCCCCCCAACCCATTGAATATTCTTATTTGTGCCACTGCCATTGAAAATGTTGTTGTGGATATAGCAACTTGATAATCTTTTATCATATGCTCCGGCGGTCCCGATAACCCAGATACCTGGTCCGTAGGTATTTGTAATTAAATTATCATAGATTTCTACACCCATATTACCGGTGGATCTCTGAACCTGAATACCTGGACCCGCATCCGGATAAGAATCAATAAAGTTGTCGTGGAATTTTACGTTATCCGAGTTCCAGACCCGGAGAGCGCTATTTATCCGACATGTGATTTTGTTATTCCATGCCTCTACATTATTAGATTCAATAGCATAAAGCCCGTCGTGTCCAAGCAGAGAGATTGTGTTGTTATAGAATCGGATATTTTCACAGTAGTATGCTCGCAGCCCATCCCCATGTCCATCATGCATATACATATTACAAACTGTTATGTTTTTTACTCGACCAAAATATATACAGTTGTAATATCCTTTTCCTTTTGGAGTTTCGGTGTTTCCGGGATAGTTCACATTTATTTCAAATCCTCTTACAGTAAGATTGGTTACAGGACCCTTGCTGCCAATTAAGGGTATCATAGGAGAATTAGTCCATCCTGCATGGTCAACTAATTTGACAACCGCGTCTGAATCACCTTCAAGAACCGTGTTACTACTTTGAATGTAAATGGTATTCTCTATGGTATAGGTAAAAGGACCTTTAAGATAAACGGTGGCGTAGTCGGGATTCTCTGCCACGAATTTAAGGGCCTGATTTATCTGTACATCATCGGCTTTTCCATCACAGTTGAAGTCCCCGCTGCCGTCCCCCGCAACGTAAACAATAGGAGGCGTGGGAGTCTTGCATAAAGCAGTAGGAACACTAGCAAGGACAAGACAGCCTATTAGGAAAAAGATTACAAATTTTCGATTCAACATCGCTGTTATTTTAGGCCGACCGGAATCAAATTTTTTCCCGACTTCCGGGTGCAAAGAGTCAGTTTTTTCATGGGCAAACATACTGTAAAAAATGGAAATGTTGATTAAACACTCGTTTAATTTATTTCCTCTGCAATTGGTCCACTTAGTGAGGTTTTGCAAATATTATCCACTCCCTAACCTTAGTGAATTTACAAAGAGCTCTGGTGATAATTTTCAGCCCAGAGGCAAATGTGTTTGTGAGGTGCATACTGGCAAACGAATATGATTCTCTTTTGCCAGACAACGTCTCATCTGTAAGTCAATTCCCCCCTTCTATACAAACAATCAAAATTAATTTAGCCAAAACATATTACTAAATTTCAATTGTTCTCATTGTAAATTAGCCTTTATATTATAAAAAAGTGTATGCAAATCTTTAAATATATTTAAAGAGTCACAAGTGAAATATTTTATTCAGTCTGGTGCTAGATTTTGTGATTGAGTCGTGTAGATAATAAATTGAGACACGTTCCGACAATAGACAGAATTTCAATGTATATCCCCCATAATTAATTACTTTTAATCACATCATTACAAACAGCCAGTACTTTTCTTGCAACACTATGCCAGCTGTGATTTTCAACAACATATCTACAACCCTTATCACCCATCAAGCTCCTTGCATTTTCATCGGGAAGTAATTTTATCACAGCAGCTGCAAGTTCTTCAGGGTCCTCGGGTGTTACTGAAATTCCCCCTCCAGAAACCTCGATTAAGTCTTTTACCCCCGGAATGCCACTTGCTACAAGGGGTTTCCCGCAGGCAAGGTATTCATATGTTTTTAACGCTGATAAACCGATTTTTGAATTTCGTTCACGAATAAATGGGGCAACACAGATATCCGAGGCATTAATGTACATGGGTACCTTTTCGTATGAGATTCTTCCAGTAAAAAAAAACTTCTCCGATAAACCCAGATTATCTGCTAGTTGCATCCATTCTTTTTTCATAATGCCGTCTCCAACAACCATAAAACGGACATCAGCACATTCTTTTAGGATTAATGGAGCTGCTTTGATTAGATATTCAACACCTTGCCAGGAGACCAAATTCCCAACAAAACAGACATAGTATAATGAAGTATCCAAATTTAATTCCCATTTTACTTTATTTTTCTCCATTGGGGTAAATAAATCCGTGTTAGCACCATTATTAATTACAACAATTTTGGATTCAGGAATGGAATATAGATCCATAAGTCCTTTTTTTACTCCACTCGTTACAGCAACTAATTTACTACATCCATTAAAATTTATATTTTCTATTAACCTTGCAATCTTAATATTCAGTTTTGATGAACCTTGAATAATCATTTCATCAATTGTAAGACCATTAACTTCTCCAACTTGAGTAATTTTTAACAGAGACGATACAATAGAAGAAGAGATACTGTTTCCAGCCAATCTTGTATAAAATAAATCAGGTTTTATTTTGATCGAATAATAACTAAGATACGAAAAAAGAGCTAGTTGATATATGAATATATTTAAATAATTAGCAAATGGGAACTGGAAATGAGTAGAGGGGACTTCTATGATATTAGAGTTCTTAAAGTTTCCATTTTCTGAACTTTTAGAAAAGAGAAACACGTCAACACCTAGATTTTGAAGATTGTTAAATACTTCAATTGCATGGACATTGGATCCATTAAACAAATCCAATTGCCTTCCATAAATAATAAATAATTTCATGAATCGTAACTCCCAATAAATATATGGAGGCGTTGTAGTTTATATTAATATTTTCTCACTTATTGTTTCTGCACCATAACATTACGAATCCGAAAAACTTTTGACTATTTACTAACGAAAAGATAGGTAAATCATTCATCTTAATGGAACAGTTGGTCATATAGTTTTTCAAACCCATCTGTAATTGTTTCCCAATCATAATTTTTTACAATATGGTCCCTGGCACTGTGCCCAATTCTGTATCTGAACTCTTCATTCTCTAACAGATATATTATTGATTCAGCTAGTTTTTCGGGATTCTTTGGGGGCACCAATAAACCATTTTCACTCTCCTTTATTAATTCGAAACTTCCTTCAACGTTTGTTGCAATTGAAGGAATACCACATGACATAGCTTCCATTAAACTCGTTGGGAATCCTTCTCTATAAGAAGGCAATACAAAAATAGTTGCATTTTGATAATATTCGATAATCTGTGATTTACTTAGAGAACCCGTAAATACAAAATTATCTTCCAATTTAAGTTTATTCACCTGCTTTTTTAAATTATCTAATATAGTTCCGGATCCTACCAAAATAAATTTCACATCAGGATATTTTTTGCACACAATGCTTGAACATTCGATTAAATCTGATAATCCTTTAAACACTTCAAACCGGCCAGTATATAATACGTACCTTAAATTTGATCTGTTTTCAGAGGGTCTAAAGAAATTAGTATCAACTCCATTATGAACTATAGTTATTTCTTTTTTTAGTGGGTGATATATTCTTAAATCATCAGCACAGGAATTAGATACAGCTGTCAGTACATCACTTTTCTCAACAATTTCTTGTTCGATTTTAAATAGACGTTTGCGTAATAGTTTTACAATAAAAAAATGCAACGTTTTTGTTTCCATATGGTCCAATTTTTTTTTAGAAGCACCGTGTGAAGTGAATATAACATTCCACGAATTATTGAAAACTGGTTTTACTGGTATAAGTGTACCATGCAAATGAATTAAATCAAAATTAAACTTCAAAGATTTGAGCAATTTATTGATATACAATTGATGAATTTTGAACGGAGATGGAAAAAACGGGACAAATCTAACCCTATAAACAGAAACCCCCTCTATCTCTTCACAATATGTTTTTCTCCAGGTTCCTCTCGTAATAACTGTAACGTCGTGTCCTCTTTCTACAAGTCGTTTTGACAAATTATAAACATAAGTGCTGATACCACCTACATCTGGCGGGAACTCAGAAGTATACATGCAGATTTTCATAATTTTAGTCCTACTACAATTAAATAAAAATGAGACATATTTGATCCGATAGAAGATAAATAAAACAATCTTACTCGAAAGATGATCATAATATACTTATTTTGTATCTATTCAACGTACCCAAAATCATTCTAATGATGTTGATTTTGCGATCTCGGATACCTGAACATACTACCTCTGTTAAAACTGAAAAACATAATCAATAGCCAACAATTAACTAAAATGGAGTCAGCTTGGTTTGCTTATTTTGTATTTAAGAAGCTGCTTATTGATGCTGTTTTTTCCTGCGCTGGGTAGTTACACTTATTTTGGATATTATTTGCGTAATCCCTCTATAATATGAATTATACGGGAATCCACCTTTTGAGATCCCTTTTAGTAATTCTGCACATCCATCTTTATATTTTCTATTAAACAAAAGATCATAAACACCACGGTCACACAAATATCGGCCCTGGTTCTTTATTTTCATTTCATCAATTAAGTTATTAAACTCAATTGATTCATAACTATCATGACTATAATTTCTTCTTTCTATTGCAAATTCTCTGGCAATATCTGCATATATTCTCTGTAAAGTATGATGTTGCATAGTTAAACTGTTATCAGAAACTCTCCATCTAATAAGAGGTTGTGCGATGTTAGACAATTTGTACTTGTCACTAAGTCTCAAAATCAGATCATAATCCTGTGAATATCGAAATTTTTCTCTATAAGATCCCACATCATCTAAAGCTTTCCTTCTGACCATTATAGAGCTATGAATAAAAGGATTAAGATTATTCATAAATTTATTCACAAAATCCGGTTGTGACATTACATTCATAAAGCCAATTTTATTCCCGAAACTGTTTATTAAATAAGCTCCAGATCCGACTAATCCAACATCGGGGTGATTATGTAAGTAATTAATCTGTTTCTCCAGCCTTGAGGGTTCTGCAAGATCATCCGAGTCCAATCTTGCAACAAACTCTCCATTGGAATTTTTAATACCAACGTTAAGAGAAATCGTCAAACCAATATTCTTTTCATTGTCAATTACTTTGATCCGAGGGTCCTTTTCTGAAAATTGATTAATTATTTCTAAAGTATTATCCGAAGAAGCGTCATTTATAATCACAAGTTCCCAATCATCATAAGTTTGATTTAATATACTGGAAATTGAGTCCGAAATAAATTTTTCCGAATTATAAGCAGACATTACAACACTAACGAGATCTTTTTTCATAGAGGAATCAACCATTTATAATTTTTTTAGATTACTTTCGATTACCCTGTAATTTCATCTCATTGCAGATATTCGGAATTCTTTTAAGGAGTTATATTCACTCAGCTTTAAAATCTATAATTTTTTGCCTCAAAAAATAAAGCGATAACCCTATATAATTATGAAAACCAAATCCTGATTAGTATAGAACTCTCCGGATTCATAGATCTAATCATTTGTAGAGATATTTGTTTTCTCTAAACCATTCGATAAATTTATCTAATCCTTCAACAATGTTTGTTTCCGCTTTCCAATTAAGCAACTTTCTTGCTTTTGTTACATTAGACTTAGTATTCTTGACATCGCCTTTCTGAGTATCTATATACTTTATTTTTGCCTGTTTTCCGACGGTTAACTCTATTTGTTTTATCAAATCATTGACAGTAATATTGTTCCCGCCCCCGATATTCACCACTTCTCCTACAACATCACTTGTTGCTGCCAGAAAATTTGCTTCAACTATATCATCAACATAAGTAAAATCTCGGGTTTGAGATCCATTCCCATAAACCGTTATTTCCTCATCATTAAGTATCTTACTAACAAATTTGAAAATCGCCATATCGGGCCTTTGTCTCGGACCAAAAACGGTAAAATATCTCAAAGAAATAGTTGGCATGCTGTAATTTGTGCAATATAACGAGCATAAATGCTCAGCTGCCAATTTAGTAACACCGTAAGGAGAGACAGGATTTAATAAAGATTTTTCATTCATCGGTAGCTCATCAGTATTTCCATATACAGATGACGAAGAAGCATACACAAATTTTTTAATATTACGGTCCTTATAATATTCGAGCAGTTTTTGAGTCAATCTGATGTTGTATTCAAGATAAGTATCAAAATATTTTCCCCATGATGCCCTGACACCGGCCTGTGCGGCCTGATGGAAAACATAATCTACATCAGGGTATTTGTCAATAGAGAGCAAATCTTTATTTATAAACTCAAAATTATCATGGTTCAAAGCTGTATACAGATTATTATCTTTGATATTTTTAGAGTAGTAAGCGGTAAAACAGTCAACACCTACTACCTCATATCCTTCTTTCAATAATCTTTCAGTCAAGTGAGATCCTATAAACCCAGCGCAACCAGTAACCAGTGCTTTCATCAAGTACGCCTCTGTAATGAAGTTGTGGAAATATTAAACTTACTTTAAATTGATGGTTTTTCGGTGTTTTGTGCGGGTTGATAATAATTACCCGGTTGAAAAGTGACCGCCCCAAATGATACACATTGATCTTGAATATGTTTTTCCAATCAAAAATGTATTCAAACATTATATGTGTTGTACTATGTTTAGAAGTTTACTCTAAATTATCCACAAATAGTGAAGAGCCAATATTATTCATGTCGATTGGGAAGATTAGTCTCATCACAGCATGCAGTATTTCCTGTAAACATTCCTATATATCATAAAAGTCGTTTGATTGTCAACATAATCATCAAGAGTGTGGGCCCAGGGCGCAAGTAACCGTCCATATAGTGATCTTATAAATATTTCAGAATTTGGAGATTGGTCTGAGTTTCAATTCCTGAGCCTTTTTTTCTATTCAGTAAAGCTTATGTTCCTAAATCATCTCTTTTTTTCAATAATAGTTTTAACTCGATCTATTCAAATTACTTTTTTGTATAAACTCTTTCCCTTCTCCTGCCCGACGTTATAACAATATATTCATTTTTCTTTATATTACTACTACTTTTTACTTCTCAACTTAATTCTCGGGATTTTTTTGAAAACATTTCCCTAATAAGTCTATTCTTTTTTTATGTTATCGCGTATTGCAAAAAACCTCTTGATTCCTATATATGTATAAATTTTTATTCCCATATTGATACTAAGTAAGATTTATATCGGAGCGCTTTAAGCTCCTTTTCTGGCTAACGGGATTTCCAATTAAGCTTATTTCTTTTTCGTTATCGGGCGGACTGCTTAATTATTTTTTGGGTCCCAATATTTATATAGCTCATATCTTTAAACAAATACACGTCTTATTCCGAACTCTGACTTGCTTACAGGGCATCTTTCCTTTCCCTAAAAGGAGCACAACAATCCCCCAAATGATGCGCTGTAGATCTGGTTACAGATGATCCTTAGAAACCCTTTAAAGTTTGTGAAGCGATGACTCTGAAAAATATATTCAATGTATTTGAAATTCTCGCCGATTTCTCTATAGAAAGGCGCTTTATAAATATTCTTGAGTTTTTTCATCAAAGAGGTAGATGATAGCACATGACCATTACTATTGCAGCCATGCCTGCGTATAACGAAGCCCATTCCATTGCAGATGTTATCAAAGGCTGCAAAAAATACGTAGACTGGGTGGTGGTCGTGGACGATGGGAGTACGGACAATACTGTTGATATCGCTGAATCCCTTGGTGCCTACGTAGTCCGCCATGAAATAAACAGAGGATACGGAGCAGCCCTTCGAAACTGTTTTGAAACCGCCCGCAACCTCGGCGCAGGTGCTATGGTCATAATTGATTCCGATGGCCAGCACGATCCTTCCGAAATTCCCCGGCTTCTTGAGCCCTTAAAACAGGGATTTGACCTTGTGATTGGCTCAAGGTTCGTCAACGGCAACGGAAAAAATGTCCCTATTTACCGTAAGTTTGGAATGAAAGTTCTTGATATTGCAACTTATATAGCAGGTGGTCTCAATGTCACTGATTCCCAGAGTGGTTTCCGGGCATATGGCAGAAAAGCTATTGATAATATAAACCTTAACGGCACTGATATGTCTGCCGGCTCCGAAATTCTTATTCAGGCAAGAGACCATAAACTGAAATTTACGGAAGTCGAAATTCACTGCAGGTATGATCTTGAGGATTGTTCCAGTGAGCATCCTTTCATACATGGCCCCCGGGTCCTGTTTCAGATTCTAAAAGATATGGAGTACAGGCGCCCCCTGTACTATTTTGCCGTTCCGGGCCTGATTATGGCCTCCACCGGTTTTCTTATGGGACTTAAGTTTTTACAGGATTACATTCTGGGTGGATACCTGCGTTTCGGGCCAACGCTCCTGATGGTAATGCTGACAATTATAGGGGCTTTTATGATATTTACAGGAATCATACTGCACGCCATTTCACGAATGATATTTCTAAATGAACAGATTCGAAAACAATAAAGGTTAAAAACGGGGTCATTTTATGGAATATCCTTTTGTTTCGGTTGTA
>NZ_JJOV01000035.1:0-10778 GCF_000979385.1 Methanosarcina sp. 2.H.A.1B.4 | reverse complement strand
ACGCGGGGAAGAGCTTGGGGACTTGCCCTCAATAGAGGGAGGAATGAACCAAGAAGCCACTCAGTCTTTAGCTGAGTGGTAGTTCACAGGATAGACTTAGAAGACAAAATTAGAGGTGAGCAGGTTAAATACCGAGTCAAAAAAGGAAAAAATAGAACGTTTCAGGCGCCTGGGCAGGTACAACCTGAAATTTACTATCTTGAGTAAAGCACTTCAATTTCATCTAATTCTAAACAAAGACGTTCTGTAAAAATCTCTTCATTTTAACATCTTTGCTTGTTTTTCTCTTCTCTCTTATTTATTTGACTTTCCTTTCCCATTACCTGGGTTTTCCGTTCTTCCTCCTCCATTACCTCCTTTGTTGCCGTCTTTACCGCCGCCCTTACTCTGTGATTTGTGCATCACATCGGCATAATTATATCCATAGAAGTCTCTATCGTCCACACCATCATTAAAGGTACCACTTATGAAGAATGGAACACGACCGGTCGTCCCATCGCCACAAGCATACTCGAGATAGTCACCAACAGTCACCGCATCACCATCGGAATCAAAGCCAATTTCCTTATTAAACACTTCACTCCTTTCATACAGCATTACAAACCTGCCGGTATGAGGGCTGAGTTCATAGGGTTTGCGTGTATCGACATCAATTACTACTTCTCCTTCAACAGGATGGCCAAATGAGTCAACAATTCCATATTCACTACTCACAATGACTCCCAAAGTGATATCCTGTGAACCTGAGTTAGAATCATAAATGTCAGAAACTTCATATGCATCAGGGAACAGGTCATCAATATCATCTTGAGTAGGAGTGCCATCTACCAAACCTGCTATTTCTGCAATTGTGATATTCTCATAGACCTCAGTCTCTATGCCAAATATCGGAGAATTTGAATCCAGCATAATCGTGTCAGGTGACACGAGTATACATACATTTACCGGCTCTGCTGCTGAAGGAACTGCAGACATCCCCATCAGGACAATTGCAATGCCAATATATATTATCATAGTTTCAGTTCTCATTTCTGTTATCCACCCCACTAGATTATCATATATTGAATCAAGTCAGAAAGAATTCCTTATCTCTTTGCATGCTTTCCATTTCCGCCTGGATTCTCAGACTTTTTCCCATTTCCGCCTGCATTCTCAGGCATAATTCCCTTAAATTTCACCTTGACCTCCGAATCTGTTGCTGTGAATTCTAAATCTTGCAATTCTGCGTACCCTGGAATTTCCGGGTATGTAAGTATGCCTGTTACCTCAAATTCCAGATTTCCAGCCTCAAAAAGTTCGGAATTATCTTCAGCAAAGTCGGCATTCATATTCACGTCATCTCTGGCTACCATAATGGCTAAAACGTATTCATAGGTTGTTTCACTTCGTTTGATCTCGTAACGGTCATATACTGCAGTGTCATTGAATACCTCGCCGGAAGCACTGCTTATCTTTATATTCGTTATCTCCAACCCTAGTTGATCAGCATAGCCTGTATCATTTAGATACTCAAAAGATGGGTAATCCTCTTGACCGAGATCATTAACATCCAGCTCTAACCAGGGACTGTTCGCACTCAGAACAAACATGTCGGGCATCACTTCCATTTCTACTTCTACTATTTCTGCTGCTGCAGTAGAAGCAAATGCACCCATCAAAATAAGTAAAGTCCCAAAACAAATTGCTATATTTCTTTTAGTTTTCATTTTAGTTTCCCCAATCTATTTTTTCCCACTCAATGGTGTTTCTGTTATTCTCGTTTTTGAATCAATCTCATCAACGATATATTTTTGGAAATTATATTACTGACTAAATCTTCTGGCAAGCTGTCTTATGATTATTTTTTGATTTTAGCTAGCGTTTGATTATTTCAAATTCTATATTGTGCAATCCGTAATTCTGAACGTTTGAAGGTTATCTGGTTCTTATCCAGTCTTGTTGACGAAGAAAATGGTGTTAAATTCTGATCCAAATCTGCAGAGCTCTAAGCATAAATGTCTAAATTTATTACATCGGGAGTGCGGAGGGTCACGAATACCCCGCCCTTAAGGTCGGGGATGAAGTGAACCCTCGCCTCTTTTTGTTTTTGATTTAAATATCTAAATCGTTGCTTCTTTGTAAAATTATCCGAAATCGGACAGGGCTTGATAGCAGAGTTTCAATAACTTAGATCAAGGAAACCTTGTTAAAGGACACTGTGAATCATTTCCGAGTAACCGGGCGTGCGGCCCATCAGCATACCCCATCCTTTAGGTTGGGGTGGCCGCACGCAGTTTGATTTTTATCTAAATAAAAATTCAAGAGATCTGTACAAGAGCTTTTCCATCAGGCTAAAATTTTCCAAACATTTTTGCCTTCAGCGTCCATGTATTCGGTTTTTGTCTTTCTGCAAGATTCTCTTACCCTTTGAAGTTCAACATGACTTCCTTTTTCTTCCATATACTGACCAGGTTTGGATCAAAGATGGGAGATCAGATCATGTTGCGGCAAAGACATAGAAGTTTTTGCACTGCCATATTGTACTGAAAAAAGAGAAGTAAACGTGGTTAGAGAATGGTACAGTAGAAAAAAATTGAATAAAAAGAAGAACGCAGGAAGGCTAAGGAGCCTTCCAATTTTCCTTATTCCGTTATCTGAAACCTTTCAACTGCTCAAAATCAAGGGTTGCAAAATAGTCCTCGATGGTCTCTGCCCTGCGGATCTGCACAACGCTTCCGTCTTCTCTCAGCAGGAGTTCGGCAGAGCGGAGTTTTCCGTTGTAGTTGAATCCCATGGCGTGCCCGTGGGCTCCGGTGTCGTGGATTGCCAGGACGTCACCTATTTCGATTTCGGGAAGCATCCTGTCGATTGCAAACTTGTCGTTGTTTTCGCAGAGGGAGCCGGTTACGTCGTATTTGTGGACTGGAGCTGCCTTTTCTTTTCCGAGGACGGTTATGTGGTGGTATGCCCCATAAATTCCAGGGCGCATGAGGTTTGCCATGCAGGAGTCCATCCCAACATAGTCCTTGTACGTGCTTTTGAGGTGCCTGACCTGAGAGACAAGATAGCCGTAGGGGCCTGTGATGACCCTGCCGCATTCAAGGTAGACCTTGAGTGGAGCGAGCCCGTTAGCTGTGATGGTGGCGTCGTAGGCTTCTTTCACGCCTTTTGCTATGGTTTCCAGGGAGACTTGCTCCTGCTCGGGCCTGTAGGGGATGCCTATTCCTCCGCCGAGATTTACGAATTCGAAACGGATTCCAAGTTCCTTTGAGATCTCAACTATGAGTTCGAAGAGAATCCTTGCGGTTTCCGCGAAATAATCGGGATTCAGTTCGTTCGAGGCAACCATTGTGTGCATTCCGAAGCGCTTTACGCCTTTATCCCTGAGGATCCTGTACCCTTCAAACATCTGTTCCTTTGTAAAACCGTACTTTGCCTCTTCCGGCTTTCCGATGAGTTCGTTTCCTTCTTTCAGGGAGCCGGGGTTGTACCTGAAGCAGACTATTTCCGGAAGTCCGGCATACTTTTCCAGGTAGGGGATGTGGCTGATGTCGTCAAGGTTGATGTAGCCTCCCATTTCCTTTGCTTTTACAAACTCATCAGCCGGCGTATCATTGGAACTGAACATAATATCGTCGCCGGCCATCCCTGCTTTTTCCGCAAGGATCAGCTCGGGAAGGGAACTGCAGTCCGCCCCGAAACCCTCTTCTTTGAGGACCTTAAGGATGAAGGGGTTAGGGAGAGCTTTTACAGCAAAAAACTCTTTGAAGCCGGGAACGTCTTTAAAGGCGGATTTCATTCTTCTGGCGTTTTCCCGAATGGCTTTCTCATCGTAAATATGAAAAGGGGTGGGATATTTTTCCATTATTTTCAGGATATCTTCTTTGTTGAAGGGGAGGTCCTTTGAAACCATTATTGTAACCTTTTGCCTGATTTTTGTTTAAATCGATTTTAATACCAATTTGAACTTTTATTCCTTTATTAGGTTTTCCACTATCTCGGGTACTGCATAAAAAAGTATTGATCTATGGAAATAGAACGTTGTTTTAAAATACGTTAACTTTCCGTTATTTAATGCCAGTCTCGTATAACTCGGCTATTTCCGGATTATCCTCATCTCGTCCCCTTTGAGTTCCAAAAAAACTCAGCAATCCTCTTATGATTTTCTTATGGGACGTGAGCTTTTCAACCTCCTCAATAAGTTCTGCAAGCTCTTTAAACCGCGTCATTGCTCCCTCAAGTTTCAGAAACAGAGATTCACTTCCATTGAGGGGTAAACCAGTATTCTCCGACATCTAGTCCCTTTTACCGAAAACTTTAATATCTAAAAGATGCATGAGATGAGTACACAGCAGTTCCTTAAGACAGTTTGCGACCGTGGTTTAGTGGCTATGACCTGAGCTTCCCAAGCTTAGAACCCGGGTTCGAATCCCGGCGGTCGCATCCCAAGCTTTTTTAAAACTTCAATCTGCAAAAAAATGATTATTTTAATTTTAAGCGTTGTTTACTTTTGGTTTTAAGTGTTTTTTACGTTTAATTTAATCTTTGTTTACTGCAGAATTTTTAATTTTCGTTTAATTTTCGGGCTTCAAACATCTGAAAAATCAAGTGAAAACTTTTTTCTATAGGCCATTCCCTGAAATATTGCCACGAGGTCTCCTTCTTCATCAGTGATATTTACAGTATATGTGGCAATTTTAGGGTTTATTGAAGTTTCCTTTGCTTCAGCTGTGAGAGTTCCTTTTGTTGTAGCTTTTACAAAGGAAATGTTTGCATTGATCCCAACTGCAGCAATTCCGTATGCGTTTGAGGCTGCTGCAAAAGCAAGATCTGCAAGGGTAAACAATGCTCCTCCCTGAACTATATTTAAACCATTAAGATGTTTTTCTTCGATTACCATCCTTGCTTTTGCATATCCCGGGTTAACTTCCAGCAGTTCTATTCCTGCATGTGCAGCGAATTTATCTTTTTTAAAAAGCCGTTTGAGATCTTCCATGTAATAACTCCGATAATTGTCAGTGAACTACCCATCATTGAAATGACGGGCATTCTGCCTTCGTTTTTCGTAAAGTAGTGGTTCATTTAACATATTCACAGTTAAAGTTATTCATCCAGAACTGCGCCAGCCGGATCTCACTTCTCTCTAATTTCATTTCTCTTTTATTTCCCTTCTGCCATGCCCTGAACTTAGTCATCAAAATCCTTTTGAGCATCAAAAGTCATTCCTTCGTAGTGAGTAAATAGGGGACAAAAACCAATGATCTCAGGAAGAGCTTTCAGTTGAAACTTCTGAAACTGGCAAGGCTTCCTGGCTGAAGGCATAAGGGGTCAGGTGGGGATTTTCATGGTTGAAATGGTGGAAAAGGACGCCGAATTCTGGAAGGCATTTTCCAGGAGGGCTGTACAGGTCCTTACAGGCTTATTCCTGATGGTGGCGGTTTTCTTTCTCTCTGCCGGTCGGACCGACCTGCCCAGGGCATGGTTTTTCTTCGGGCTTTATGCCGTTTCATTGCTCTCCAATATGGTTATTTTCCTCAAGTTCAACCCGGAGGTCATCAGGGCACGGAGCAAAATAACCAGAGAGGATATGGAGTGGTGGGACAGGATTTTTGTGGTACTCTACATCCTGCTTATTATCCTGATGTTTATTGTGTGTGGCCTCGATGTGGGAAAGTTTCAGCTTTCAAGCCCTGGGATGGAGTTTCTGGCTGTCGGCGTGATAATGTTCATCGCAGGTTGGCTGTTTGTAGCGTGGGCAATGGTCGAAAACAAGTTTTTTGAGACAACGGTCCGCATCCAGAAGGACCGGGAACATACGGTTGTTTCCACCGGGCCTTACGCCATCGTCCGGCATCCGGGCTATACCGGGATGATTCTGTTTTACGGCTGTGCACCGTTTATCATCGGCTCTTTTTACGGGCTGATCCCTGCACTGTTACTTGCTTTTGCTTTCGTTTTCCGTACCTACTTTGAAGACCGGATGCTCTACGAGGAGCTTTCAGGATATAAGGAATATACAAAGAAAGTAAGGTACCGGCTTGTTCCATTCATCTGGTAAGGCTGCTGCAAAAGCAGGTAAATATCCAAAACAGATTATAATTTTTGCAAGTAAATAGAATTATATTCAAGAAGCAATTTCTATATAAAGATAGCATTTGATAAAATACGTACCCAACTACTCTTCCAGATGTTAAACGCAGTAATGGAGGAATCTGCCTGAATAAAAAAAGTTTAATGTATTTTGGTGCTCTTTTTTTCCTGTTTTTGGTAATCTTACTAATTTTTACAATGCAAGAGGAAGACAGTCCTTTCGGGTTTGAAACCGTGAACGTGGACGAAGCAAAGGAGTTGATTGAAAATGGCGATATTTTCGTGCTTGACGTCCGCACTCCTGCCGAGTTCAACGAATCGCATATCGAAGGGGCAACCCTGATTCCTGTTACGAATTCCGGCGGATCGAATTTGAGCCCTGATCAGCTGCTTGAAGCCCGGATAAGCGAAGTTCCGAAAGGCAAAAAAATACTGGTTTACTGCAGGAGTGGGCGCAGAAGTGCTGCTGCAAGCCAGATACTGGTTGATGCCGGCTACACTGGTGTTTATAACATGGAAGGCGGAATCAATGAATGGATAGCGGCAGGACACCCTGTCGTAAGTTAAGCAGGCCGGAAAACCGGCGGTCAACACGCGCTGAGACGCTATACATCCAGGAAAAATTAAAAAACAATCATTTCGATTAAGCATGTAAATGATAGGGAAAAATAGCAGGAAAAAAGACCGGATAAGCTGGGTTATAAGCATCTTTATGCTTTTACTGGCGGCTGCAACCTGGATTAGAATGGACAAAAGTTGGGGCTCTTTAAACCATCTGCCGGTCTATCTTTACGTAGGAGTCCTTGTATTCTATCTGCGGGCAGAAAAATTCGCATACAAAGGCTCGGACCTTTCAGGAACACAGTCAAATAAATGGACTCGCCACCTGCTTTTATTCTTCTGGTGGCTGCTGTTAATTGTCCCGGCTCTCGAATACAGCCTTTTTCCGCGGTACAACTTTGCCGTTATAATTACAGGAGCAGTGCTGACAGTAATTGGGACGGTTCTCCGGGCCTGGGGTATATGGACACTTGGTAAATACTTCTCTGTCCATATAGAGATCAAGGACAGCCATGAGCTTATCGAAAACGGTCCCTATAAATTCATCAGGCATCCGGCTTATGCAGGAAACATAATACAGGCTGCAGGAATTCCTCTTATCCTCAATGCTTACTATTCCCTCAGCATATCGGCAGTACTTATCTTCCTGTTCTTATACAGGTTGAAGCTCGAAGAAGAAGTCTTAATACGGGAAGTGAAAGGGTACAGAGATTATGTAAAAAGAACGGACAGGCTGGTCCCGAAGGTGTGGTAAACCCAAAAAGTATGGTGGACTAAAATATCGTAGATTTAAATTATGATAAGCTTAAACACAGTCAAGCAATCAGTCAAGCAATCAGTCAGGCAATCAGTCAGGCAATCAGTCAGGCAATCAGTCAGGCAACAATTGATATTTCTTGACTGATGAACGGACCGGGCCTATTCACAAACTTCTATACTCTTTTGTGCCCAAACATTTTTAAATTATTAATCTTCATCTCTTTTTTTAAACCAGGTTGCTACATTTTTTCTCTTCTAATTTCACCTGCTAATGAGAACAATCACAAATATTTATATACCCAATATCCTATCGTAAACACTATATCTCTTGATAAATATTTGTTTATCTACAGTATAAATTATTTACTGGACAGGTGAGCATAAGTGTTTCATAATGAGTTAAGTGTTTCATCTACACTCCGAGCTATTACGTCCCTTAAAGATTCAAGAAACTTCACTTACAGAAATTTTAATCTATCTTTGTTCTGATTTCCAGAGGCGCAAAACGAAATGGAATTCTCTGTACTGGCACATGTTGATGTCATTCTTGGCTTTGCCATCTTCATCCTTACCATATTTTCCAAATTTGAAGTCCCTCCGGTGATGGGCTTTCTTGTAACCGGAATGCTGATCGGGCCTTATGGGCTTGGAATTCTTAACGGTGGGCAGAATGTAGACCTGAATTCCGAGCTCGGGGTTGTCTTTTTGCTTTTTACGATAGGAGTTGACCTCTCTTTAAAAGAACTCTGGAAAATGAAAACGGCCGTAATGGTCGGGGGTTCTCTCCAGATTCTCTTAACGACCGCGATAGTTCTTATTGTATGCTCATATCTCGGTTTTAGTCCTGCTACCTCTACTTTTCTCGGTTTCTTAATTTCACTTAGCAGTACCGCGATAGTACTCAAAGTTTTTCAGGACCGAAATGAAGTCTATACTCCCCAGGGAAAAACATCGCTTGCAATTCTGATCTTTCAGGACCTGGCTATCGTACCTCTGATCCTGATCACTCCTATACTTGCAGGAAGTTCTGTGAGTTTTGATGGAGCCCTTCAGAGTATGTTCTTCAAAGGTTCCCTCGTTATACTGGTTTTTATCCTGAGCGCCAAATTTCTGGTTCCCTGGATATTTTACCATGTAGGCAGGACAGGTAGCAAACAACTCTTTCTTGTGAGTGTTGTTTTCATCTGCTTATCCGCAGCAGTCTTTACTTCCAGTATCGGGCTGTCTCTAGCTCTCGGAGCCTTTTTAGCCGGGATCGTTATATCCGGGTCCCAGTACAGCCAGCAGGCAATGGGTAATATCTTACCTTTGAAAGACATGTTCATGAGTTTTTTTTTCGTGTCCATAGGTATGCTTCTTAATATCAGTTATCTTCTTGATAATCTCCCTCTTCTTATCCTTGCAGCAGTTGCCCTTATTCTTATAAAAGCAGTAGCAGGGATCGCTATAACCTTCCTCCTGGGATACCCGCTCCGTACAACTATACTTACAGGACTCGCACTTTCACAGGTAGGAGAATTCTCCTTTGTCCTTTCGAGGCTGGGGCTGGAATACTCTCTTCTTACAGAGGAGACTTACCAGGCATTTCTGGCAGTTTCAATCGTTACTATGGGAGTTACACCCTTTTTGATTAATGCTTCTTACAAACCTGCTGACTTTCTTATCAAGAAGGTATCTGGCACTGATTTCGGTATGAAACTGGTAAAAGGGTTGTACTCCGAATCCTTTGAAGAGAAAGAAAATGTCGAGCCTGACATGAAAGACCACCTTATAGTCGTAGGATTTGGTTTTTCCGGGAAGACAATCTCAAATGCAGCAAAAACCGCAGACATCCCATATATTATTGTAGAATCAAACCCTGAAATTGTTAAGCAGGAAACGATGAAAGGGGAACGAATACAATATGGAGATGCAGTATTTGGGGCTGTACTGGAACATGCGGGAATAAAGAATGCAAGAGTCCTTGTAATTGGTATCTCCGACGCAGATGCTACAAGGAAAATAGTAGAGAAGGCAAAGGAGCTGAACCCTAACATCTGCATCATTGCAAAGGTACACGACCTGCAGGAAATGAAGCGGCTCAATACACTGGGCGCAGATGAAATAATCCCGGAAGAATACGAAACTTCAGTAGAGATCTTTGTCCGCCTGCTTGAAAAATATCTTGTCCCCAGGGAAGACATCGAAAAAATGGTCGATGATGTGAGGGCTAACGGTTACAGGAGATTGCGAAAACTTGTTGTTGACACAGGCGTTGACAGCGGGTTCAGCATAAAGGACGGGCTTCCGGGAATCGATATTCAGGTCCTTAAAGTGGGCAGAGGCTCTGATTTCGACGGAAAAACCCTTGCAGACCTGGAGTTCAGGAAAAAGCATGGAGTAACTGTACTTTCGGTTCGCAGGCGTTCAAATATGATCTCTACTCCAGCCGGGGACTTCCTTCTTCAGGAAAATGATGCCTGTATCCTCCTGGGAAAACCTGAGGAACTGTATAACGTAAGAAAGTTTTTTAAAAGTGCCCGGGGATAACCGGCACTTCTCCTCTTATTTTTTAATTTCTCCCATTCCATCCATACAAATATATCCTATCCGTCCAGATTTTTTCCCCATGCGCAGGATAATTCTCGCGTCCGCATCCCCAAGGCGAAAAGAACTGCTTAAACAGCTGATCGGGGACAATTTTGTTGTTTGTCCAAGTTCTTATGAAGAACCTCCTCAGCCGGGTATGAACCCTGAAGAGCTTCTTCTGAAGCATTCCGTTGAAAAAGCCAGGGATGTGGCAAAACACTTCGATTCCGGGATTGTAATCTCTGCTGATACGTCGGTGCTCTATAATGGAGAAATCCTGGGAAAACCGCACCTGCCGGAAAAAGCTAAGGAAATGCTGGAAAAGTTAAGTGGAAAGAAGATTCAGGTTATAACCGGACTCACGGTTCTGGACCTTGACAGCGCGCAGGAAATCAGTGAATCCGAGTCAACAAACGTCTGGATGGCTAACATAAGTAAAGAACAGATTTCAGCTTACGTAAGGACGGGAGAACCTCTGGATAAAGCAGGGGCTTTTGCAGCTCAGGGAAAAGGGGCGGTGCTGGTGGAAAAAGTTGAGGGGGATTTCTTTAATGTGGTTGGACTTCCTCTTTTTCGGCTGGGTAAAATTCTGGAAAGGCTTGGGGTATCGGTGTTTGAAGAAGGCTTTTCCTGACTCTCCTTTCCTGCTCGGGAGCTTCAGGCTTTTTGATTCAGGAGTGTTTACCAGGAGCTCCAAAAGTAATAAAGCAATTAGAAGTAATGGCTCTGTAGAAATCCTTAATTTTATGCAAATTATTTCTACAACTTTTTTGTTTATGTTATACACTATCAGTTTAATTTTTATTTCTTTGATCTGATTA
>NZ_JJOV01000086.1:0-11070 GCF_000979385.1 Methanosarcina sp. 2.H.A.1B.4 | reverse complement strand
CCTGTTATCCAACTTGCTTTCGCATTGTGGTGACAGCAAAATACCTCAGTCCTTGCTTGGTTTTCGCTTCGGAAATCAGCATGGAATGAGAGACTTCAATTCTGTTTCATAAGAGATATATATTTTAATAAAGATATGGATGCCAAACAAGGCTGAATTATAGGGAATTGAGATCTCTAAAGCCCTGAAGAAGGTGAAATCCTGAAAAATAAACTTCAGGCAGCTAAAGATCTAAATCATATACATTAAAAGGATCGAGTTCTAAAACAAATGCTCTAAGAGAATGGAATTCAAAAGCAGATACTCCAACAGACTCTAAGGACTCTAAATAGGGTTTAAACTCGATATTAAACAGGAAAAAGATGGTTGAGAAGTGGGTTGATGAAAAAAGGAACACTTGAGTATAATTGGATGGAATGTAGGAGATTTATAGTTATCTGGATAGTTTTTATTCTTGTTTTTTCACTTATTTCATTATCGGCGGGATCAGGAACCGAAGTTGACGAGAAAGGACCGGGAAACTATACTTACAGCCTTGAAAATGCAGGAACAGACCCTGAATTAAAAATAGTAACCGATAATGATGTGCAAAGCGAAGAAAATACTGGAGAGGACCTGGACTCAAAAGAAGATATTGGAACCTCTACAGATAATCAAGAAACTGACATTGAGAATCTTGAGATAATAACAAAGGAATCAAGCAGTTCAGATGATCAGGAAAGTCTCGAGGAAATTCAGAAAACAGAATTCGATTCAGAAGAAGGTACATATAATCAGGAAAGTGCTGAAGAGAACCTGAAAATAGAAACAGATACGGAAAAAAACACGGGTAGTCAGGAAAATCTTGAAGAGAGCACTGGAATAAAAACCGAAACAAACCAGGATACTGACAATCAGGAAAATCTTGAAAATAATCAGGAGGCAGGAAAAGTAGAAAGTTGCAGCAAAGCTAACCTGGAAAGTGCCTATAAGGCCACAATACAGAAAGAAGAAACAGAAGAAAATCCCGTAACGAAAACTGAAATGAAAACCGGATCATGTGAGGGGTCAAAAAACCTGGAAATTGTTGAAGTTGAAACTGAACCTGAAGGAGAGGCGGGCAACGGAATAACAAATTCCAATAGCGGAGGGTTGGAGCCTGAAACCACAGTAGAAGCTTACAACGGGGAAAACTTTGCAGGCACCTATGAAAACACAGGCTTTACAGGCGTAGCCCAGACAGAAGTATCTAATCATGAAATCAAAAAATCAACCAGATTAGATAAAAAGCAGAAATCGAACACCGACCTCTCAACAGAGAGTCAGAGCCCTTCCACCCTGAAAACCGAGCAATCAATTCTTGATACTGCAGGCTCACTCGGACTTGAGGGTCTAGAACCCCGGATCAGAGAAGAAGCACTTCAGGCAGCAGAGGTCGTAAAGAAACCTTCTAAACTGGCTTCCTTCCTAATAGGTCTTGTGGGAACGCTCCTTATCGGGATTACAACAATAAGGGGCAGAATGCGCTAAAGCAAAAAACAGGAAAAAAGGTTCAGAATCGGAGAGAACGACTGAAAAAATAAAGGAGTTATCTAACAGGGAAGCCTGTCACTTTAACTCTCAACTTATTTTTTCGGTCTCGCACCCTCCCAATTTTCCTTCACGCAACTTACCTGTAAATACATTACCAGCATAGCGAACTGCTTGTGTGAGCCCGAAAAAAGTACCTCAACTTCTTTAGACTTCTTTAGTCATGAACTGCATTGCACATGACCGGGCATTGTAAATGCCAAAAAACACATTATCTACATCATACACCGTATCTATATGACTACCACATCAACCAACCACAAAGCCGGCCTCTGACGTGCAGTCTAAAAAGTTTTGGTCCTGTTTTTGACAGATTCTTCTTAAGTGGTCATATTTTTCAGCACCCATCACCTTTACCAATTATGGAACTCTATTATTCAGTCAAACTTCTAAAACCTGAAGTTTATCTTGAAACATCTTACAATTTTACAGTATTTTCGATTTGTCGTAGTTCCGAATGACGATTCTCATTAGTTTACGATTTTTCCTCAATCGTTCACAAGAAAAGCCTTAATTTCATCGATTCAGATTACGTTTTTGATAATGTGTTCTAAAAATGTGAGTATTGTAAAGTCCTGAAGTAAAATTTGTGCATAGTCTCAACTAACCGATGTTATGATTTTCAATATACTTTTGATTATACATTCATATGTAAAAAACTGGTTTCGGAACTAAGTATATTAGGAACTACTGACAATGAGAAAGAAAGTTTTATCAATGATCTTATTTTATATAACACACAGTTTTATAAATAAGCTGAAGATATCATCTTAGCCCATATTAATTTTAACAGGGGATCAGCATTACGGAAAAAAGCCCTCATAGTAAGTTCGCAGGTAAGGGGCTTCCTGAAAAGGAGCTGCCCGACTTTTTTGAATCTAAAGAAGAATTGAAAATATTCCTCGAAAGTATTCCACCGGTCATTTTCATAAGAAAAGCCGAAGCTGGCTTTCCGGTAGAGTTTGCTTCTACAAACGTATCAGGGCTCGGGTATGAGCCTGCTGATTTTAAGGCGGGAAAAATTCTATATGCTGACATAGTTCACCCTGAAGACCTTGAAGCTTTTAATTTTGGGGTTATAAGCAACTCTGAAAGGGGAATTAAGGATTACACCCTGGAATACAGGGTCCTCACTAAAAACGGGAACGTACGCTGGGTTGAGGACAGGACTCTCATCCAGTACGGGAAAAACGGCAGGATAAGCCGTTATTTCGGGATTGTTTCGGATATTACCACTTGCAGAGAACTTGCAGAAAAGCTGGAGCAGGAGGAGCAGAAATTCAGCTCTTTGCTTAACTCAAGCAGCAATATTATAATTATCCTGGACAGGAACGGAAAATTCCTGGAAACAAACGAAGGGGCGTGTACTAACCTGGGGTACAGTAGAGAAGAACTCCGTAAGCTTGCTCCCGCAAACATCGATACCAGGTATGGAAACCAGTTTTCCAGGCAGGTTAAGAAAATATACCAGGAAGGGAAAATTGCCTTTGAGACCACCTATCTGAAAAAAGATGGCACCTCTATCCCGGTAGAAGTGGAAGCCCGTGTAATGGATTACGAGGGCAAAAACACGGTTCTTATAGTTGCAAGAGATATCAGCGAGCAAAAGAAGATAAAAAGAGACCTCTCAAACTCACTAACAGTAAATAAAGTCTTGGAGTTAATTGTAAGCAGCAGCCCTGTAGTTGTTTTTCTGAGCAGCCCCCGGGAAAAACGGCCTGTGGAATTCATAACTGAAAACGTAATCCTTTTCGGGTATCCGGCAGGGTCTTTTACCTCAGGAGAACTTACATATGAAGACATTATCCATCCCCTTGATATTGAAAAGGTAAGGGATAACCTGTTCAGAAATTATAAGGAAGGAAGAAACGACTTTATCCAGGAATACAGGATTCTCACAGCATCCGGAGAGGTCCGCTGGGTGGATGAGCAGACGTTTATACATTCCAATGAAAAAGGGGATATCGAATACCTGTACGGAACAGTTATTGACGTTACTGAAAAAAGGCAAAGCTCTGACTTCCTGCGTCTCCGCCGCAATACCGGCATTGCCCTTGCTTCCACAGATGAACTTCAGGAAATCTTAAAGCATCTCCTTGATCTGGCTCTTGAGGTTGAGCCTCTGGATTCAGGCTGTATCTATCTTATGGACGAGGGCAGCAGCGAGCTGAAATTAAAGACCTGCAGGGGATTGTCCCCTGCTTTTGTGAAAGCGGCGGCCGGTTTTGGGAAAGCTCAGGGGTTGGCAAACCTGCTCAGGATAGGAAAACCTGTTTACAGGCACTATTTTGAGATTAAAAATATGGCATCTCTTGAGACTCCACCTGAAGAGAAGCTTCGGGCAGCTGCTTTTATTCCTGTATACTCAGGTGGTCGCTTTGCCGCAGTCATACAGCTCAGTTCCCATAAGGCAGACGAAATTCCCGAAACTTCCAGAAGACAGCTTGAAACTATTGCCCTTGAACTCGGAAACGAGATCAGCAGGATAAAAGAAAAAGCAGAACTCCAGCAAACCAGCAGCGACTTCCAGGGGCTCTTTAAAAGTATAAAGGACTTTATTTTCATAGTGAACCATGAAGGCTGCATTGTACACTCTAATCCTGCTTTCCGCAAGCACCTCTCTTATACGGAAAAAGAACTCCTTGGAAAGAATATCCTCTCCTTCCATCCCCAGAACCGGGTCCTTGAAGCCGCAAAAAACTTTTCTGAAATCCTTGAAGGAAAAACATCCCTGTACAGCGTGCCCTTTGTTGCCAGGGGAGGGACAGAGATTTTTGCCGAAACCAGATTCAGTAGAGGATCATGGAGGGGACAGGAAGTCCTGATCGCCCTCGCACGTCCCAGGCTTGCGGAGTAAGAAACAAAAGAAACAGAACAAACAAAAGAAACAATGGATTCCTCCGCATTTTAAGCAACAAAATTATATATCTATTTTTAATCGTCTTCGCTCGCTCAGAGGACAAAAGAGAGAAAAATTAGCCTATTTCCTTTTTAAACAGAAAAAACTACAGGCGTAATAAATTTGGTTTCAGAAAAACAAATATATAAGTTTATCCTCTGCGGAGGTTTTACCATGTTTAAGAGAATATAGCCGTATGATAATGATATATAAGGGAAACTCAAAAAAAAGATTTAAGTTAAAAATTGTTTCATATGAACGGTTCTGAAGTCTTCAGATTTTTCCATGTATATAAGTCTTCCGAAATTATCCTGTTTGGAGAGGGTTAAAACCACGAGAAATACATTATAAGTTAGTGAGCTGTAGATACAGAAAACTCACACCAGCACGTTGGTTCCTAACTATGTGAACCCTGATGGGGGGCATAGATCAGTACTCATGCGAATAGACCCAAACAGACTGAAAAAGTACCGCGACGTCTGGAACCGTAAACTGCACATCGCAGGGCCGGGTACCATAAACACCCAAATATATTATCTACCACCGCATCTACCATATCTACCACATCTACTATATCTACACACCACAAACCCGGCCCTGGTGTGCAGTTGAGATATTTTGAAAACTCCTTTTTTGAACAAGCCTATTTCTGGGCTGAACAAGCCTGTTTCTAAGTTGAACAAGCCTGCTTTTGAAATACCCTGTTTCCGGACAACCTGCTTTTGAACAGTTTCATTGCGGAAAGCATATATTAAAACCGGAAAACGACCCATTCTGAAGTTTCGGGGAAATATATTTAATTCCATTCGCCTTTTTATTTAATGGGGAACATAAAATTACTGCAGACCTGCACTTTGAGGGGATGGTACCACCGTTACAAAAGAAGAAGTTATTGAGGCTCTAAAGAGCTGCTACGACCCCGAAATTCCGATCAACGTTATTGACCTCGGACTTGTTTATGGGATAGAGGTAAAAGAAGACCGGGTACGAATAAGGATGACCTTGACTACGCCCGGATGTCCCATGGGAGATCTTATTGCTGAGGACGTAAAACGAAAGGTAGAAGCAATCGAGGGGGTAAAAGAGGTCAAAGTAGAGCTTGTCTTGGACCCTCCCTGGACTCCGGACAGGATTTCGGAAGACGCAATGAAGAGGATAACGAAATAAAACATTAAGAACTGAAAAATTAAGAACTGAAAAATTAAGAACTGAAAAATTAAGAACTGAAAAATTAAGAACTAAAAACTTTGCATTAAAAGTGGGGGAATAAATATGGGAAATCAGGGTCTTACCGACCTGCCAATGAAGATCAAGCTGCCTGAACCGGATGCTGCGGGCAAAAGTCATATCGAGGAACTTATTGCAAAACGGAGGTCCTTACGTGAATATGCCGACAGAGAACTTTCCGAGCCGCTAATATCTCGTTTCCTCTGGGCAACCCAGGGGATCAGTTCAAAAGGGGAGTTAAGGACAGTACCTTCTGCAGGCGCACTTTACCCACTTGAAGTCCATATTGTCATAGGGAAGGGCAGCGGACTTGAAGCCGGGATCTACAGGTACATTGCAGAAGAACATTCCCTTATCCAGGAAATCTCTGGCGATATGAGGACAAAGCTCTCTGAAGCCGCCCTTTCCCAGAGCATGGTCAACAACGCTCCTGTTTCGCTTGTTATCTCTGCAGTCTACCCGCGCATAACAAGCAAATACGGAAAAAGAGGCCTCAGATACGCCCATATGGAAGCCGGGCATGCCTCCCAGAATGTATACCTGCTCGGGGTTGAACTGGGAATCGGAACCTGTGCAATAGGAGCTTTTGACGATGAGGAGGTAAAAAAAGTCCTTAAAATGCCCGCAAATGAAGATCCGCTCTATATCCTGCCCCTGGGTTACATATAAACTCATATAAACATATGAAATTGTACATAAATACTTCAAATTGCACAGAAATGCTTTGAACTGCAGATAAATGCTCTGGACTGCATATAAATGCATAAAACTGCATTCAAATGCTTTTCCGGCTACAGGCAAATCAGGATGGACCCGAAAAAATAACTCCGCGAGAGCTCAAAGAGAGCTCAGATGTTCCTTTTCACCGCCAGGTCCATTTCAGCATTTTCCCTGACCAACCTTCCTCCGGAAAGCGTGTAGATAACGGGTCTTGCATTGGCCAGTCTGACTTTGCGGATGTCTTCATTGGAAATTCCTTCGATATGCTTAATCAGCGCCCTCAAGCTGTTCTGGTGGGCGCAGACTATTACATTTTTTCCTTCCTGAAGAGCTGGGATGATCTCCTTTTCAAAATAGGGAACTGCACGTCTATAGATATCTTTGAGGCTCTCTCCTTCAGGAGGCCCTTCGTCAAAGCTCCGGCACCAGTGAAGGATCTGTTCTTCCCCGTATTTCTCTTTCATTTTGTCCTTTTTCTTTCCCTGCAATATCCCGTAATAGCGCTCGTTTAAGGCTTCACTGGAATAGATCGGGATAAGGTTCTTTTCGGTTTCTGGAGGATATGAATACCGGTTTTCTTTTTTGTCCGTCCCGGCTTCATCTCCTCTTTCGGTCCTGCTTTTCCCTGTCCCGGCTTCATCGTGGACAAAGACCCCTATCTTCTTCTGCTTTGAAAGGATAAGAAAGAGGGTTTCTTGCGCCCGGACCAGCTTTGAAGTAAAAGCAAGATCCAATCCAATCTCCTCAAGTTCGGCAGCACAGAGCAGGGCTTCTTCTATCCCCCTGCCGGTCAGAGGGACGTCAACCCAGCCTCCAAACCTGCCGTCAACATTCCAGCCGGATTCCCCGTGTCGTACAAGTATCAGGTAACTCATCCAGATCTTCCAATCCCAAGACTTAATGCTTGTTTTTTGAGACAAAAAATTCTAAATTTTAAAGCTGAATGAGTATAATTGCTGAGTTGACTATAAAAGTATCCATCTCACTCCTTATCCGAAAGGTATTCTTCGGAAAACATTTTTACGGTGAGGTAAAAGTAAGCCAGGAGAAGGGGACCGATGATAATCCCTACAAGTCCGAAAAGGGAGACTCCTATAACAATCCCGAGCAAAGATTGGAAAGGATGAATTTCTCCTACTTTTTTCTGGATTACAGGCCTGAAGAGGCTGTTGTCTGCCATGGTTATGAAAATTCCTGTCACAAGGATGCCTATTCCTGCAGTATAGTCCTGCTGGAGAAGCTGAATGATTATTGCAGGAACCCAGATCAAAGGGGTCCCGACCACGGGCAGGAAAGACAGAATTGCTGCGATAGATCCCCAGAGAAAGGCTCCCTGGATTCCAAAAACAATAAAGGAAGCAGTCAGAATTCCACCCTCGATCAGGGCAATGGCACCGCTGGCTATCAGGGTTGTCCGGACAATGTTCCTGAACTCGTCCAGGAGAGTAACTGTATTCTTTTTATTGAAAGGGATTGCCACAAAGATTTTTTGCATAAAATCCGAATCTTCCCCTGTTAAAAGATAATAAAGCAGAAAATACATTATCAGGAAACCAATTATCTGCTGGCTTATGTTCTGAATCGAGCCCAGAATGAGTATACTCAGGTAATTGGCGGCTTCCGAAACCAGATCCACTATTTTTTCATCTAGTCCGGTCTGGAGGATATCGTAAGGGATATCAATTCTTGAAAAAAGATGGCTAAAAAGCTGACTTTCGGACTGAATAGAGATAATAATAGATTCCCGGTCAAGTAAAATCTGCTGGATTTCACTGATAACCAGACTCATGAGAAAATAAAGGGGAATCAGTATAAGGAAGATCGAAATAAATATTACCAGAACTGCCGCAATTTGCCTGTTAAGCCGGGCTCTTTTCAGGAAAAAGTGGTAGAGGGGTTTGAAGATTACAGAAAGAATAAAGCCTCCAAAAAAATAGTCTATGTACGGAAGAACTGCATAAATAATAACTGCACTCAGGATAATAATAAGAAGAAGAGCCAGTGCCGTTCTAACATACCTTTCCATCAGATATAATCTGATTTTGTATTATAAAATTATATAAGCATAAGAGTTCCTCCCTGTCCAACCCGGGCCTGAACCTGAATTTGGAATTGCAAAAGCTGGGCCTGCAGTGAAACCTGCCACGAAGAGTTAGAGGCAGTGAGGGGAAGTGGGAGGCAGTTAGACAATCAAACAATTAGAGGCAATTAGAGGCAATTAGAGGCAGTTAGAAGCAGTCAGAGGCAGTTAGAGGCAGTCAGAGGCAGTTAGAGGCAGTTAGAGGCAGTTAGAGGCAGTTAGAGGCAGTTAGAGGCAGTTAGAGGCAATTAGAGGCAGTTAGACAATTAAAGGCGAAACCCAATTAAAGAAAATCCGTAATCAGAGTCTGCCTTTCATCTCTTTCTCTAAATTTTGTGACCCCCACACCTACAAGCCTGAATTTCCGCCTGCCCATGAATTCCGACAAAAGCTGAATGGCTGTCCTTTTGATCGCGAAGATATCAGAAGTCCAGATAGGGAGAGTCCTTGAGCGCGTATAAGTGGAAAAGTCCTCAAAGCGCACTATAAGGGTTACGGTTTTGAAAAGAAAATGGTGTTTCAGGAGAGCTACGTGCACGCTCTCTATAAGAATATCCAGGGACCCGGAGATTTTCACAGGGTCATTCGTATCCTCTGCAAAGGTTCCGTGCCTGCTGATTGACTTTACGCCTTCCTTTTCAACGACCTCTTCAAAGTCGAGCCCGTTTGCAAGCTGCTTCATCCTGAGCCCCATTTTTCCAAACTTTTCCGAAAGCAACTGGACATCACAGTCTGCAAGCTCGTCTACCCTGCTTATTCCCATCTCTTTCAGGGTTTCCGTTGTCTTTTTTCCAATTCCCGGAATCTTAGAAACTGGCAGAGGAAAGAGAAAATCCCGAACATCTTCAGGCCTGACAACTGTAAGCCCGTCGGGCTTTTGAAAACCCGAAGCAATTTTTGAAATAAGCTTGTTAGGCCCAACCCCCACAGAACAGGTGATCCCCTGCTGCCTCTGCACCTCGTCCTTTATCCTGAGAGCATAGAGGGCAGCCTCTTCAAAATTCCTGATCTCAGGCCCCGGTATAAGATAGGCTTCATCAACACTGACCTGCTGGAACTTTTCTGCAAACCCCCGCAAAAGCTCCATTATCCCTGCTGAGACTCCTGCATAGAGTTTCATGTTCACAGGCAAAAACACAGCACCCGGACATAGCCTGAACGCCTGTGAAATCGGCATTGCCGAGTGAATTCCATACTTTCTTGCCTCGTACGAACAGGTGCTTACAACTCCCCTTCCTGACCCTCCTTCAGGATCGGAACCCACAACTACGGGCAGCCCTTTAAGTTCTGGCCTCTCCCTGACCTCTACAGACGCAAAGAAGCTGTCCATATCTACATGGAAGGTAATTCGCCTTTCGGAAGTTTTCGTTTCAGGATTGGGGGCAGGCATCACATAAGATAGAATAAACATGTAAAAAAGGTTTGAGGAAGTCGGGTGAAAGTATTAATCCGACGGTTCCTCCTGTACATTGTCTGCCCCGTACATTGTTGCTTTAGATAAAAAACACACTCCTATAGCCGGCATGCAAATAGTCCAGTAAAAAGCCAGGGGCAACAACACCGCCTCAATGCTCGACCATTTTGAAATCTCTCTGAGTGCGAGAATAAGAAAAAACATAGAAAAAACACTGGTTGCAGATGAAACTGCAACATATACGTTTGTCGAACCACAGTGTCCATTTGAGGCTAAAAATAATAATGCAGAGCAGGGGGACAGGAACACCAGTATAATGATCCAGAGCGTCTCTATTGCGCTTACCGGGTCACCGAGAAATGATTTACCATTAGAATAGACCAGAAAATTTGTTATAACGAATGCAGATAGAGAAATGCACAGAGGGATTGTCAGATACCAGCGAGTGAGTGTTTTTCTGGTTTCCAGTAAGAAAAGCAAGGAACCAAAAAGAGAGATAATGCTCAACAATTCGATGATGGTGATGAAGAGTAAATCGGATGCTATAAAAACCGGTGTTATAATAGACATGGAGCGGAATATGACGGATACAAAACCTGTAACCCACGTCATCATAAAGACAACTGATGTCAACGCCAGCGCAATATTTATCCTCATTAAATCATCACCGTAAAATGTGAAGTCAGGTGAGTATGAAACGGGCTGTCATAATTTAATAATGAGATACCGACGGCCGATTCTTGCTGGCTCCAATGTGACAGACCCTTCATACAGGGTGCTGAAACTCCATCTCCATGGTATAAAATGGACACCCTAACCTGAGATGCAAATATTAAATATATCTTACTATAATATATTTTTCTATAATAGAGCCTATTCTGTTGAATAGCTTACCGGTTCTGAATTATTCTGAAGCCGTCTTGCTGCTGAACATGTTTTAAACTTCACATATACTTTATAGGGAATTAATAGAAACTATAAATTTTTTCATTTTTGACTGAAGTTCCAATTCCCTAAAAACTTGTACTACAATAAACTTCAATATTCGAATCCTGCGGCCTGAACTGTGGCTTGAACTATGGCTTGAACTATGGCTTGAACTATGGCTTGAACTATGGCTTGAACTATGGCTTGAACTATGGCTTGAACTCTGGCTTGAAC
>NZ_JJOV01000089.1:0-19221 GCF_000979385.1 Methanosarcina sp. 2.H.A.1B.4 | reverse complement strand
GCGTATTATTGAAGAGTTGACGGCTGTATCCCGCCATTAAAATGACAGGGATTAGCCTTAGACGCTCCTAAAGTAATCGTTTCGATTCTCGTGTGTGTGAAATGTGGTTTTTATTTACTCGCGAGCAACCGGAATAATATTACCGTATAATAATATATATAAGTTTTTTATAAGGCGGATTTGCCCATTTTGAGATATATCTGGGGGATACCAGACAGGATCAAACAATTTTCTTCTTTCCATTTAAGAAAAAGAGTGAGAATTCTTCAGATTACTTTTCTTCTCTCTTTCATAACAAAGCTAATATCCTCACGTATCCATACTTAATTAAGAGCTAATCTGGGGGTATGAAGGATTCTACCGCTTGATGAAGACGAGGCGTTAGAGATAGGGATGACTTCGGTAGATGAAAAAAACGAAGCCAGTATAGTTGAGGTCCTTTACTACCTGTCAGAACTTGCAGTAAAATATGCAAAAGAAGGACTGGAAAGTGATACTAAAAGATTAATCAAACGTATAAAAGAGATCGGAATAGCGTCAGCTCTCGCTGGATTAGAAATGGTTGTTACAAATGCCCTTCTTCTTTATTCCCCTGTTGCAAAAGAGGCTTGCAGGCAAGGGATGGAAAATGCCGTTGTCAATATAGCTCTTGCTATTGGTGAAATCGGAAAGACGGCAGGGGGACAGAAAATGGAGGTTCCCGCAAAGATTGCAGCTTCCTGCCTTGGAGAAATGGGAAATACTGCAGCCTTCACAAGAACCCGAAAAGAAACAATAGCAGTCATTTTCGCTCTAGGGGAAATTGGAAAAAGTGTAACAAATCAAAGCCTGGGGGATGCCGCAAATTGCACAGTGGCTTTACTTGGGGAAACGGGGAAAATTGCGGCAAGCCAGAACTTCGAAGATGCAGCATTAAACGCCGAACTTCTGTTGCAGGAAATAGGGACCGGGGCAATTGAAAAAAACCTTAAAGAAACTGCTGACACAAGTGTGCGTTTACTCGGGGATATTGGGAGGACTGCCGACAGGCAGGGACTTGAAAGGGTACTACTTCAGGCAGCTTATTCTCTTGAAACCATCAAGTTTGATGCCCAGGACCGCTATCTTGTGAGTGCATCTATTATAGCCGAAGTAGCTCTCATGCATTTTGATGATTTAGGTCTCGAAAAGCTGGAAGAAAAACTGAACAAAAATTTGAGAAGAAAGAGAAAGTTTCCTGATATTGATTGAGGAATTTTTTTCGAATCCTTTAAAGGAACAGTCCGGGCAAAAACTCAATGAGTACCTGAACTAAGTATCATCTTGAACTACGCATCATCTGCTTCTATATAGAAGAGGCTTGAATGCCGGCAAGACTGTCTGACATTGAGATGTTTTTCCGGATATAAGAAAATTGGGGTAATCCAAATGTCTATTTTAAACGAAGCCAGAGCAATAGACCTTGGCTTAAGCTCGGTTAAGGATAATGATGAACTGGGTGTACTGAGATCCATAGATTTTTTAACTGAACAGGGAACGAAATACATAAATAAAGGGCTTGAGCCCGATGCGAAAAGGGCCATAATCAGCATAAGAGACATTGGAAATGCAGCTGCCCTTCAAAAAATGGAACTTGGGGTTTTAATTTCCCTCATTTCCCTGGGGAGGATGGCTGAGGCCGCAAGAGAACAGAAAATGTCCGATACGGGTTTCAGTATAATTTACTCTCTCCATGCAGTAGGAAAGTCCGCAGTTGGACAGGAAATGGAAGCGGCAGTCAGGATCGCAGTTGCTTACCTCGGAGAGATTGCAAGCTCCGCGTCCCTTCACCAGATGAAAAGAGAATCTCTCGTATCTTCTCTTGCGATAGGAGATATAGGAAAAGAAACATCCAGGCAAAAGATCTCCAGGGTTCCGGAGAACGGAGGCCTTCTTTCTCCTGCATCAGGCATACTTCAGTCTCTCCCTCTGGCCAGGGATGAGCCATTCTTCTCTGATGAACTTCAGGGTACTCTGGGCTTCCTTATGGAACACAGGGGAGATATCTATTCTCTCCAGCATATGCCTGTTTCTTCTGAACCCCAGTTTATTAATGCCGATTTCAGAAATTTCGAAAATATTATTATAAAGGCTGCTGATGCACTTGGAACGATGATGCTTGAGCCAAAAGAAAAGTTTCTGGTAAGTTATATGCTTGTAGCAAAACTTTCTATTGAAACCTTTAATGGTTCTGAGTACCTACACGAAGCCGAATCTTTTGAATGAGTGAGTTTGACTGAAAAGGCCCAACATTCAATAATAATTTCTTTACTTTGGCATGAAAGTACGTGAATATTTGTTTATCACATACTTTCATGCCAAATAGTAAGAAGTAGAAATATGTAAAATATGGCTAAAACTGAATTGCAGAATACCTACTAGTTTAAAATTGAACGGACTAGTTAAAATAAAGCAAAATTGACTGTTTTTTGTTTCAGTCCGCCCTTTGTTAATTCAACCTTCAGAGCGCCTCTTTTTGTGGTGCCTATGTAATCCACCAGATCGACATCGGCAAACTGAATCCATTCATCCCATGTTTCTTTTGGCTTCGCAGGTGGCTGTATACCAGTGCGTTCAAATTCTGCCCGCCTTTTCAGAAACTCTTCTTGCTTCTTTTGCTGCATTTCTGAGTAACTCGACATCCGGGTGATCTTCCGGGCGTCCAAATTCAAGTCATAGCCGTAGTGTCATGGCAATTTAATTACTGGGCTTTAATGCTTAGACAATACATCATCCGTAGTCCCTTTCTTAATTCCGAGGACATAGAACTAAATTTTCTAGACAGTAGTACACTCTTTTGGCATATTTCACAAGATATAGCGCGCCTTTTTTGGTCAGCCTGTACTTGTAGGCTTTTGTACCTTTGTCTGGTTTCAGCCTGCGGGAATATCCACACTCTTTTTTTCTATAATTGCGCATCAATCTGCTCACATTGCCTGCCGGGATGCCAGGTGTATCGGCAATCTCCCGGCAGGTTATTGTGCCATCGGGATCGCGAAAAACCGCAAACATCATGCGAAGTTTCAAGGCATTAGTCTTAGGATATTTTTGAACATAGTCAATAGATAGATCCATAAACCATAGTTATTTTTTGCTAAATGTATAAAATTCTCAAAAGCAATATATAGTTATAGGATTGCACTATCAAAACCTACAAATCATTAGACTTAAGAATAAGCATAGAAAAAGATAGGGTAATTTATTCGATCCAGACAATGATATAAATTACAAATTTCCCTCTCAGTCATGTTGTTTCATTGAAAAAGCCGCAATCTGATTATCTAAGCTCTACATCACTTTTTCTTGAATTTCCGCACTCCATACATGCAGGTCAAGCTCCCCAATAATCCGAAACCTGGAGTAGAGTTATTTTTGCTCGATTCATTTCCGTTTGAGCTATTAACAGTATCAGATTCAGAGTTATTTTTGTTTGAATTATTAAGTTCGGCAACGTTTATTTCTTCAGATGATAAATTAGTTTCTTCGACTCCTATATCTTCAGTTGAACTGGAGGTTGCCCCTGTACTTTGGGCAGTCATATCAGAATCCATAAAAGGCACAATTACAACCCTAGTAGGATAGATTCCTGCATTCACCGTAGCCGTAACAGTGTCTGTGTCTGTGTCAATTACGGATACATTGTCGCTTTCGCCATTTGCCACATATACCTTTTTTCCGTCCGGTGTGACTGCAATTCCCATTGGCCATTCTCCTACAGGCACTCTGGCTGTGATGGTATTTGTTTTTGTATTAATTACAGTGACGCTTTTATTGTAGAAGTTTCCCAAATATACCTTATTTCCATCTGGACTGATTACAATTTCATGAGAAGAAGTTCCTACAGGCACGGTGGCTATTACAGTATCTGCGGCTGTGTCAATTACAGAAACAGTGTTATTGTTAGCTACATATACTTTATTTCCATCAGAAGTGACTGCAACACGACTAGGTAAGCTTCCTACAGGCACAGTGGTTATTACAGTATCCGTGGCTGTGTCAATTACAGAGACAGTGTTGCTGTCATAGTTAGGTACGTATACCTTTTTTCCGTCCGGTGTGACTACACCTTCATAAGGACTGTCTCCTACAGATATATTGGCTGTAATTTTGTTTGTAGCTGCATCAATTGCATAAATAGTGTTGTTGAAAGTGTTTGTAGCGTAGATTTTTTTCCCATCCGGTGTAAATGCAATACTATAAGTACTCGGCCCCACAATAATCGGTGCCATTAAAGTGTTTGTCGCTGTGTTAATTACAGAGATATCGGTGTTGTCGCGCTGCTTCGTCACATAAACTCTTGTTCCTGCAGGATTAACTGTAACTCCCGAAGGATAACTACTTCCTAGATTCACTTTGGCACTAACTGTATTTGTGGCTATGTCAATTACATAGACAGTAGAGACGACCATAGGTGAGTCTGCCACATATAACTTTGTTCCTGCAGGGTTGACTGCAACTCCTACAGGCCACCCTCCTCCAAGAGGTACTCTGGCTGTAACATTGTTAGTTGCTGTGTCAATTACAGCGACACTAGGAGTAGGAACAGTACCATTATAATCCGTATCGTGATAATAACCTCTCTGATTATAATCTCCCAGATTTGTTACATATGCAAATGGAGCTGCACATGCTACACCAGCCAATATTAAAATCGTAAGTGAAGTTATTCCCAAAACTTTTATGAGAGTATTCTCTCGATATGTTTTATCAAATGTTATTCCGTTCATTTTAAATCCCAACTTATGGACTTATTAAAAAGCAACAACATCAGTGGCTCTCTCCTGAATTTTGTTCATGGTTTTCTAACTTTAAAATGTATAACAAACAAATCTACATTAGATACGTTTATCTTAAGGCTGATTTTTTCCAGATTGAGACTGTCCGAAAAGTCATTAATGGCATGTTGTGAAAGTTATAAGTCTATAATATTAGAGTATCCGTTCCGGTTTTGCATATTGTATCTTATAAAAGTTATAACAGGTAATCATTTTTTGGATAGGCTTTAAGACAGTCTCTTAGGTCGTGGGGTTACATGGAGGATAAAGATAATAAAACTGTACTGTAAATATATTTTCATTTTGTTCGAGCTCACTTTTTATCCTTATCGCCTCTTCTTTCGGAATCCAGTACGTCAGAGGTCCATCACTATAAAGAAAACGAATATCACACCAAACAAACTTTTTCAACTGAATATCATGTTTATCTAAAGTCTCTAAAAAACTTTTATAGTAAATGGCTTTTTCAGGCACCTTAATTATATAATAATTTCCTCTTATAATGGTAGAAGCATTCCAGGTCACCATATTCTCAATTTCTTTTACAGCCGTAATTTTGTCTTTGTCCACCATTATATAATATTTATCCATAGAATTAGTATCATATGTTATTCTATAGTTCCTGGTCATGTTATAGTTTTGAAGAATGGCTTTTACTTCTGATTCAGAAGTTCCATTTTTAAATTGAATAGCCATACCAGCTACTTGCGATTCAGGATCCGGAGTAGACGTATTAGCTATAGTAGATGTATTAACTGGAGTAGATGTATTAACTGGAGTAGATGTATTAACTGGAGTAAATGTATTAATTGGAGCTTGTGTAAATAGTACCCATAAGATTAAGAAACTCAGCAAAACAATAACGACAGTAATTTCCTTTTTAATATTACTCATTTCTACCACCGCAAGTTATGATATGTTTTAGTTTTTCGGTAGTGAGGGAATCATTGATCAAATCTGAAAAAACGATCACACACTCCATATTTGAAAAAAAGGAGAGATTTTGAGGCTCTTGGTTTTCAGTAACTCCCCATACGACCAGTTTTTCATTGCTTTAAGATTACGTGGATATATGATCAAGAATATCCTCTGCGATTTTGAAAAATTTGCATTGAGGATTTAGATAAACTTCAATTTTTGGTTGGTTATATAAGAGCGTCTAATCAACCATTGAAACCAAAGTTTATCAAACTCCTCTGAGGAATATTAAGAAGGCCTCACATATATACGTTTGATTTCATTCTCACCACTGCGTTCTATTTTATACTCGCCAGATCCAATAGGCTCGGGGTCAATAATATACAAGTAAACTAATGAACCAGATGATAAGTATCCTCTACATACTCTAAAATGCCCTTTAATAAGACTGAAAAAAGGCCTATTGTTGTTAATTTCACCAATAGCGGTCATAGGATTAAGTGTAGTATCTATAACTGTGCCCCGCTGCCCTAGTCCCCCCTGTTGCTGAGTATAGTAACAATAATCTCTAGCGTCGCTATCTGAAATCCCTCCATTCAGATTATTATGGTCATGCCATCCTTGAAAATCATAAATGTAATTTTGGGTCCGATATATGTTACATATGTATTTACCAATCATTTGACAACTTGCTGGACCACAGTAAACGCTATTTTCTTGTCCATATTTGGGAACAGGAAGTGTTATACCACTTGCTTTTGGTGTTACTGCATCGCCACTGAGTTTTTCAATATTTTCTTCCGTGACTGCCGCATTAATATTAATTCCCTTATTAGCCGCTGCTTGTTCTATAGATTTTGTGAGTTGATCACTTTTCTCCCATTCCTTTAAATTCTCTTCCACTCCATTCTCCAATTTCATCTCATACATTGACCAAACACCAGGCTCGGTTTCAGTTGCAGGTTTATCTTGTACTTCATCAAGGGTGTATGCGTCTACAAATATTCTGGATTCATCTCCTGACTTGTCCTTTACCACAGTCATCGCCCCTATTTTAGGATAACTGTATACAACCATATTGGTTGATTTTATTTCTCCAGTTGGGTAATTTTTATTGGCGATTTCTTTTGACTTCTTCACGGCTTCAGCCGCTTTATAGGGTACAGGATCAAATGTAATGTCGTTGAATGAATGTCCCAGCGTTTTATCGGCATAAATGTCAATCGTACCTATCAATTTTTTTTCTTTATAGACTGAGAATTGATAAAATAATTTCTGACCATTTATGTCATAAAGCTCAACTGGTTTGGGGTCAATAGATGCCCCTGTCCAGTTTTCAAAGCCTGGTACATCGGCTGCTATGAAACTTATCATGTTCGCATTGGCATGCTTAAAAGCTTCCTCAGCAGTTACAGAATAATCTTTTTCTTCCTGTGCACTTACTGCCGGTATTAACACCATACCAACCAGCAGTGTTGCTAAAACAAGTATACTTACTCCAATTTTATTACGGTTCATACTTTAATCTCCTGTGTATCTTATACCCAGGAGGCAGGATCAGCAAGTTTAAATACACGCAAAGCTAACATAAATCATGCCTCTTAGGGCGTATTTTATGGAGTTCGGGTTATTGGGAAAGTACTTTTGAACTCCATAAACTCCTCATAGTCGACTCCTTATAAGCTTTCCGACCATTCCATCGAACTATCCGTTTTTCATACTTGTTTTGAATCTGAAATTATTTCTTGACCTTTGATTGTTTGATAGTATGGAGAGAAGATACATATATGAGGACATTGCCCTAACTTATATTCAAGCGTTTGTATCAAATAGAAATTATCCTAACTTAGAGCAATCTAAATCGACGTGTTGTCGAACCTTATTAATCTTGGACTGGCGTGCGATTATAGGCTTTTCTAGTTACGTACAGCCTCATGGCAAAGAGATCTTGCCTACCCTCCTATGGTTCGCCATCCTCTCCGGGGCTGTAAATCACTCCACATTGTAAAGTTGACAGGCTCCGCACAAAAACAGCCTATGAACTTCATCACATTATTACATTTAGCCCCTTCTTTACTTCGTTACCCCTAGAAGGCTTGTAATTCCTTCCTTTCTTTAATGCCGTAATTTACTGTTATCCCCACTAAATTTGCCGAAAGGCATTATACCCGTGCCTCCCTGCGCATTATGTGCGCATACATATTGGGTACCTTGGATGTTTACAGGCTCATGGATTGAAAACTATACTATATACCAACACAATACCAACACAACCCACAGAACAGCCTAAAACCCACCAAAAAACTTGCAAATAAGCTCAAAAATTAACCTATGTAGAAAATATGGAAAGCAATAAGAACCTATATGATTTGATAGTCTAACTTATTAAAAGAGTTTTTTTCTGAAACCGCTATCTTATGCACACACAAATTCACACGCGCGTGTTATGTGCTTATAGACAACCAGTTAAAAACAGATACTTAGCAAAATCTTCTTAATCTATTCCTAACTTAACAAGTATCCAGTAGGCAAAAAACCCAAAGAGAAAAAAATCCAACTAATGATATTGTTATTAATGGATAATCATGTACTCCATTTTTAGTTATAGCTTCTCCGAGTTTTTGTGATAAAACTTGCGCAAGTAAGGTCATAGCGATAACCGTAAAAACTGGAATTAAAATCCTTAATATCTGTTTTCTGTCCATGTTATCACTAAATTAGGCACACTGCCATTTATGCAATTTTTCCTCGAAAAGAGGAAAAATTGTAGCCTTTAACATTTTAATTTTAATTTATTTTTACGCAAAAGATCTGTTTTTCTGAAACTTTGAAGGCGGTTTTTATTCTCTATGAAAAGATGTTGTTCAGGTTCCCCGACAGACATATACCTTTTGTGCTTCTTAAAGAAGCATCTCCATTACAAAATCGCAACACTAATAATCTCCTTATTTCATAGAGTAAGCCAGGTAATATCACCCTGTAGAGTTATATCCCGCTGAATAGTTTTATGCTGTATAGTGGTCTTAAGTGACATAAAAAGTATAACAATGATTGTATAAATATGCAGGAAAGCAGGCTTGGCACCTGAATACTATACCTGAATACTATACTACATACTATAGACTGATTAATATATAGACTTATAAAGAGGGGCAAAAATAATGATAACATTAAACGAGGCAGAGGCAGTCGACATAGGTTTATCTTCAGTTGAGGAAAAAAATGAGAGCAAAGTTTTCCAGGCCCTGGATTCCCTTACAGGGATTGCAGAAGATTTCCTCTCTGAAAATGAAGAGGCAGATGCCGGGAGGGTTATTCTCTCAATTTCGGATATCGCACAGGCAGCTGTACAGGAAGGAATGGAACTTGTTACGATCAACTCAATCCTTGCCCTCGGGAAACTGGCAAAAATAGCAGCAAAAAAAGGATACGGAACCGTTCTGAACAGGACAATGGTAGAAACAGGAAAGCTGGGGAGAACAGCAGCTTCAAATTCGCTTGAAGCAGGTTCAAAGGTAGCTGCTACTACCATGATGGAAATCTGGAACCTTTCCTCTCCTGAGAAGAAAGATCAGGAAGAAATTGTTGCTTTTTCCCTGCTCTTAAGAGATATCGGGTCTGCTGCTGCAGTGCAGGGTATGGAAGACGCTTTGCTTAACGCAATAACCTGTCTTGGAGAGGTCGGAAAAAAGGTAGCCTCAGAAAGCCTTGAGGACGAAACTATCAGCACCATTCTGCTGCTTGAGGAAATAGGTAAGCTTGCTGCAGAAAAATACTTTGACAAGGCGCTGAGTTCAGTAGCCCTTTCGATTGAAGATACAGGAAAGCTTTCTTTGAAGAACAAGCTTCATGAGGCTGCACTCCAGAGCCAGTGGGCGCTTGAAACCTTAAAAGTACAGGCTGAAGAAAAAGTCCTGACCAATTCTCCTATTGTTACGGAAATGGCTCTTGACAGCTTTAAATTCCCAGGAGTCACGGAAACCGGTGAAAACACCGGGAAACTTCAGGAGATAAAGGAGCTGCAGAAAAAGGTTTATTCAAGCCTATAATTAGGAAGAGCCCCTTAAATACCACTTTTTATATTTTCTTTTTTTTCTTTTCTTTTCTTTTCTTTTCTTTTCTTTTCATTTCTTTTCATTTCATTTCATTTCATTTCATTTCATTTCTTTTCTTTTTTTAACTTATTTTGTATTCCCTTTATGAGTTCATATCATTTCAAATCAAATATTATTAAACAAGATTTTTATTCCAATTCCTGTTTTTGCAGTCCGGCTTTTAATTTAATGAATATATACCAGTAAAATACGAAACAGTAATAACCTGTGGGTTCATAAATTATAATAACGGCTTGAAACTGGAGGCTAAATTTGCTTTTAACAGAAGAAATCCTTCTGCTTGAGCCTGGGCTTGAGGCGGTTAGGGCTCGAGAAGAGGCTCGGCTTTTCAGGGTAATAGATGAACTGGGTGAGCTTGGGATGAGATTTTATTCAGGTCGGCTCTCGCAGGGGGTAACAGGCGAGACAATCGCGTGCATAAAATCCCTGGGGATGGCTGCGGCTGAGGAAAATATGACAGATGGCGTTCTTAACGCGGCAGCTTCCCTCGGGCTGATCGGGCAGGAAGCAGCAAGAAACGGGGCTAATGAAGCAGTGCTGGAGACTGCTCTTGCTCTAAAAGCTCTGGGGGAAAAAACAGCTGATATGGAAACGATTTTTTCTCTTCGGCTGATAGCTATCTCCCTTAAAGAAGTCGGAAAAGAGGCGGTCAGGCAGGGAATGGAAAAGGAAGCTATAAAAAGCCAGTTTTGTTTAAAGGAACTCCATAATTCTTGCATAGGCTCGGAAAATGAATTTGAAACCTTCAATGAAGATTTTTTTTCTTTAATCAGGGATATTGGAAGGTGCGCTGCAGATGCGGGTCTTGAAAAAGCTGCAATAAATGCCGCAGCCCTGATGGAAGATTTTTAATTTACTCTAAAAGGTCTTGTCTAGATGCTGTAAAAGCAACTCTTTATTCGTTTTTAATCCGGACTAAATCCAGAGGATACTCCTTTCGTTTTTAATGCCTATCCAATATTATTCTTTAGATCCCGATACACTAATAATTTAGTCTGAGAGGGGAAAGGTAAGGAGTTGAACCCTTTCCCCTGCCATGGAGGTTGTGTTGTTTTTACTCACACGGGGAAATATTTCAGAACCCCGGATGAGTTTTTTATTCGTATGATATATATTATGCAAGAAATGTATTTAACTCTTTTCCTTTAATAACAATGTTAGACTGTTTGGATTAATTAGTCCGATACCTTTTTAGAGAACCGAATAGATAAACCATATATAAAAATCAATGACTCTATAAAATCATTTATATACAAAATAAAGTTATTACCTCACTTTTAAATAAATATTCGGTCTTTTATTAGTCGGCCAATACAATTTGGAATATCCGTAAAGGCACCTCATGTCTTTTGTCCTGCGCTTTGCAGAGCTGAAGCCGGCCTTCCACTTGACGAGGGAACAACCTAAGCTTTGGATTATGTTTTATTGAGGCTTCAAAAAGTTTTTTACTTGATTTTCAGGATTACATACATCTCTTTTTATCATAAAGACCTGAAAACTCTCTATAAATTTCCAAAAATATAGGAAGACTAATATCAGAGTATACCGATATAAATAATTTAATTATTAAAACCGGTATTTATAACAGGATTTGACTGGAAAGGGGTTTAAACATGTTCTCACTGAACGAACAAAAAGCTATTGAACTTGGAGAATCTGGAGAAAAAGCTGTAAGGGAACAAAACGAATATGACGCGCTCCAGTATATTGAGTACCTTCGGGAATTCAGCGAAGAGCTGATAATGGCAAACCTGGAGACAGATTTAAAAAGGGCTATAATCTCACTTCGGAATATAGGTAATAAAGCCGTCCAGAAGAAGCTTGATACCGTTGCAGCTAATACGATACAGGTCCTTAAAAACCTTGCAGAACCTGCGCTTGAGAAAAACCTTTCAAATGCCATGTGGTCTTTTTCAAAAGCTGTGCAGGAGATAGGGAAAGGGGCAGTGCAGTTTCAGATGCTTGAACCTGCAAAAAATGCAGTGGAGGCACTCGAGGCTATAGGATCAGGAGCCGTTGCAAAGAGAATGGAAGTTGTAACCCTCTGGACTACCCTGGTACTTGAGGAGATGAGTTACCTGGCAGACAGGCAGCAGCTCGAAGACCTCAGCAACATGGCAAAAACTGCAAGAGAAGGAATTATAAAGGCCTCGGAGGAAGGGAAGTTCGTTACAAGGGAACAGATCGAAAAGTATCCTCAGCTTATCGCCCAGACAGTAGGTGAATTCGCAGAACTTCAGAACCTTCAGCCCGCAGGTTACGAAGGCAGGCCCAATGAGGAATTCACAGAAGATGAATTTTTCGAAGAAGAAGCTGAGGAAGAAGAAAGTGAAGGCGAGGCAGAAGAACCTGAAGCCGGAGCTTCTGAAAAGGAAAAATAATAACTACGTTGGTTAGACTACCAGTGGGTTAGCAAAGTTATAAGCTAACAGAATTATCAGCTAACAGAATTATCAGCTAACAGAATTATCAGCTAAATAAATACAAGTCCGAAAGAAAAATTTAGGGCTGTTTTAAACAGCCTGCTGTCTTTTTTTAAAGTTCCTCGAAATTTCCAGAAATCTTTCTATTATTTTTAATCCTTCGGGAGTAAGCACGGACTCAGGGTGGAATTGCAGGCCGTAGATAGGATATTCTGCGTGTTCGACTGCCATGATGGTCCCGTCTTCTGCTCGTGCAGTAACCTTTATTCCGGGAGCCGGTTTCTCTATCTCAAGTGAATGGTAACGGCCTGCTTCAAATTGCTCTTTAAGTGTTGTAAAGAGCGCCGATTCCATGTGCAGGACCCTTGAACTTTTTCCGTGTACCGGCCCCACTTTACTTCTCCTGACAGGTCCCCCAAAGGCTACATTGATTGCCTGGTGCCCCAGACAAACTCCCAGAAGAGGGATTTCCCTGCCCATTTCCCTGATGATCTCCAGGCAGTTTCCTATATCCTTCGGGTCCGAAGGGTTTCCGGGTCCGGGAGAAATTACCAGGGCATCAGGCTTTATTTCTCTGAGTTCTTCTAAGGTTACTGTGTTGGGAAGGACCAGGGTATCTTTTTCAAAATACGAAATATAGTCTACCAGGTTCCACACAAAGGAGTCCTTGTTGTTAATGAAAACAATCTTCACCTGAAAACACCTCCTGAAGCTTTTTCTCCCGGATATTTACTTCCCGGAGTTATTTTCCCTGAAATCTCCCTCATTAAATGTATTTCCATATATCTCATCTCAAATTTTCATATATCTCAAATTTTCATATATCTCAAATTTTCATATATCTCAAATTTTCATATATCTCAAATTTTCATATATCTCAAACTTTCATATATTTCATCTCAGAGTTCTCCGCCGATAGCCGCAAGCATTGCTGCCATCTTTCGCTCGGTCTCCCTGAACTCATATGCGGGATCGGAATCGGCAACAATGCCTGCTCCTGCCTGCACTGAAGCCTTTTTGCCCTGTACAAGCACGGTCCGGATAACGATTGCAAAATCAGCATCCCCGTTCCAGCTGTAGTACCCAACCCCACCGCCGTAGATTCCTCTTGGAGTTGTTTCAAGTTCGGAAATAATCTCCATTGCGCGGATTTTCGGAGCCCCTGAAAGCGTCCCTGCCGGAAATACTGCCCTGAAAGCGTCGAACTGGTCACACTCGGGCCTCAGGGTTCCCGAAACCGTACTTTCTATGTGCTGGACATGGGAATACTTCAGGACTTTCATGAAGTCGGAAACCTTTACCGAGCCGCTTTCCGAAACCATCCGGACATCGTTTCGTCCGAGGTCAACAAGCATTACATGTTCTGCTCTTTCCTTCTCGTCGTTGAGCATGTGTGAAGCCAGGGCTTCATCTTCAGCTTCGGACGTTCCCCTCGGACAGGTGCCTGCAATGGGATTTATTATAACAGTGCTTTTGTGTACGGTCAGCAGGGTCTCAGGGCTTGCCCCTACAATTGCAAGGTCTCCAAACTCAAAGATATACATATAAGGGCTGGGGTTGATTGCCCGGAGCTGCATGTAAAGCTCAAACGAAGACTGCTCCAGTTCGAACTCGCATTCCCTGGAAAGGACTACCTGGAAAATATCCCCTGCAAAAATATGTTCTTTCGCCTGGAGTACGGACTCCTCAAATCCCGCCTGGTCAACGCTGCAGACCTGTACGCATGGACCTGATGCCGTCGATGGGCTCGAAACTTTTGCTCCTGAAACAATTGCCTTTTCGGTTGATGCTTTTGCTATATCTTCCGGCAGGTGAGCTCCCTTAATTCTGGAGCAGAGTCTTTCTGCCTCTGAAAGCGCTTCTTCGTACACTTTTCCTGCATCCGACCCCGGGCTTACAAAGGGGGTGACAACTATGTAGACCTCTTCAGTCAGGTGGTCGAAGACAAAACTTTTTGAAACGAGCAGGTACTGAAGTTCGGGGATGTCGGACTCAAAGCCTTTCTCGACCCCAAGCCAGCTGTCATAGATTGCATCGTACGCTGTATAGCCGATAGCCCCTCCCAGGAAGGTCTGCCTCTCAAAACGTCTGGAATTAAAAAGTTCTATCCCGTTTGCCGGAGGAAAAGCCAGGCGAAGGGCATCGAAAACATCTTTTCCCTCTGGAATTGCAGCTGTAAACTTTTCCGGACCTTCATTTGTCTTCGCTTCTTTATTCTCTGCTTCTTTTTTCTTCGCTTCTTTATTCTCTGCGGTTTCCGGTCCGCAGACTTCCTCCATCTTTGCGCAGATCGCTTCAAAGAGAGGAGAAGCTTTTGGGTTAAGGAGCTCAAGGGAAATTTTTCGGTCACTTATTTTCAGCACGGCATCGGGGTCGTTTCCAACAAAGGAGTACCTCGCCCTGCTTTCCTGTTTTTCAACGGACTCCAGCAGGTAGGAGTAGCCTGTTGTCCCTGAAACCCGCAGGGCCCCGTAAAGTTCGAGGGGAGAGTAGGCAGGGGAACAGCCAGCCTCAACTTTTGCAAAGAGCTGGACAAGGCCCGGCTTTTCGAGCCCGGAGACAAGTTCCAGAAATTCATCTTTTCCAAGGTCAAAGGAAAGCATCGGTACACCTCACTTCTTCAATAAACTTCCTTATTTTCACAGCATCTTTTTTTCCGCAGGTCTCTACCCCTGAAGCCGTGTCCACAGCATAGGGGGAAACTGCCCTGATAGCTTCCTGCACGTTTTCGGGTTTGAGCCCGCCGGCAAGGATCAGGGGAAGTTCTGTTTCTTCTGCAATTCTCCGGCTCAGGTCCCAGTCATGAACAAAGCCTGTACCGCCAGCTTTTCCGGCAACCCCTGAGTCCAGAAGCACGCTGTCAACAGCTCCGCTTTCTTCCAGCTCGCGGACCTCTTCAAGAAGTCGCTTTACAAGAACCTGGAGTTTGGAAGCTCCCCGCCCGGCAGGCACAGAAAGGGTTTTTATGATAGGGATGTCTGCTTTTTCCCTTATGATTTCAAGTTCTATAAGGGACATATTGGAGTGGATCTGCACTATGTCCGGCCTTACTTTATCGATAAGTTCCAGGGCGCAGGTGGAATTTTCAGGCATTATGACCATTACCGAATCAAGGAATTTCGGAACTTTTGAGACAAGGGCAGCAGCGGTATCCGAATCGAGTTTCCGTGGGCTTTCCACAGGGACTTCCGTGATAAAACCCACGGCATCGGCTCCGTAGAAGGCTGCAAGTTCTATATCTTCAGGACTGCGGATTCCGCAGATTTTTACCCGGGTTTTCGGACTTGTTTTCATGCCCTTTCCCCGGAAGCCGGGCTTAACACAGATGCGTCGGAAGAGGCAAGAAGCGCTTCTCCCGAGCGAGATCCCTCTTTTTTGCCCTGCCTGGAAATTTCTGCAGTGAAATTCCGGAACTGGTTGAACTTGACCATTACTTTCCCGCTGTCAATCGCATCTTCGGCGATGGGGATTGCCTGCCGGATTGAGCCCACTATCCCGCTCACATACAGGGCTGCAGCTGCATTTAAGATAACAAGATCCCTCTTGGGCCCTTTCTGTCCCTTAAAGATGCAGAGGAGGTCACGGGCATTTTCTTTCGGGGAGCCCCCTTTGATTTCGTCGGGCTTTGCCCGCAGCATGCCGAGAGCTTCAGGAGTCAGAGTGTATGTGGAAACTTTTCCGTCCTTTAATTCGGCAACGTAGGTCTCGCCCACGTTTGAGATCTCATCCATCCCGTCTCCGTTCACCACAAGAGCGTGTTCGGCCCCGAGCTCAGCAAGAGCAGAAGCTATAGGCTCACAGAGGCTTTTATCAAAAACTCCTACGACCTGCCCTTTTGCTCCTGCCGGATTGGTCAGGGGCCCAAGGATATTGAAAACCGTCCTTACCCCAAGCTTTTTCCTGACTCCTGCAACCCGCTTCATGGCAGGGTGGAAAACCGGGGCAAACATGAACCCTATACCTATCTCTTCTATTGTCTTCCTGACCAGTTCCGGGGCAAGATCCACTTTGATCCCGAGGGCTTCAAGCACATCCGAACTTCCGGACATTGAGGTGGCGGCCCTGTTTCCGTGTTTGGCTACAGGGACTCCGACTGCTGCAGTCACAATTGCAGCTGCTGTTGAGACATTGATGGTGTTAAGCCCGTCTCCTCCTGTCCCGACGACGTCCACAAGCCTGAAAGGAACGTCCGGCCGGATCATATTGGCGACTTTCTTCATTCCCTTTACAAAGCCTGTGATTTCTTCGGGTTTTTCCCCTTTTGTCTTGAGGGCGAGCAGAAATTTCCCTATCTCCTCGTCCCCTGCTGTGCTCAGAATCTCGCCCAGTGCGGCTTCGGCTTCTTCTGAACTCAGATCGCAGCCTTCTTCCAATTTTTTAATATATACTTTCATTCCCTGCATTCTTCTGCCCCCTCTGAAATTCCTGTTTTAATTTGCTTCAAGTAGGCCGGATTTGAGTTCCCTCACGAGGGCTTCCAGCTTTTCGTTTACATCTTTCCCTTCTTCGATGATCCTGACAAAAGCCGAGCCGACAATTACAGCGTCTGCTCCAGCTTTTCTGACTTCTGCAGCCTGCTTTCCGGTTGAGATCCCAAAGCCCACAGCTTTCGGAATATCGGTTTTTACCCTGGAAAGCAATTCTTTTGTGGAACCTGAAACATCCGCCCTGGTTCCCGTAACCCCAAGCCTTGAAACCAGGTAGATGAAGCCCGAGCCTCTCTGCAGTATCTTCAGGATTCTTGCATCGGTCGTTGTAGGTGCGACCAGAAAGATCAGGTCAAGTCCGTGTTTCTCACAGCTATTCTTCAGGTCAGCTGCTTCTTCTACCGGGATATCGGGTATGATCAGTCCGCTTATTCCTGCTTCTGCGGCATGGGCTACGAATTTTTCCACTCCGTACCTGAACACCGGATTGTAATAGGTCATGCACACAAGAGGAACTTCAACCTCAAGGGCTCTGACAAGTTCGAAGTAACCTTCAATATCCATGCCGGCTGCAAGTGCCCTCTGTCCTGCTGCCTGGATGGTTGGCCCGTCAGCCACGGGGTCTGAAAAAGGGAAACCAAGTTCGATAATATCCGCGCCCCCTTTTGCCAGGGCTTTTACAACCCCGGTGGTTGCTTCTGCGGAGGGGTCTCCTGCCATCACATAGCCGATAAGGGCTCCTTCTTTTTTCTCCCTGAGTTCGCTGAATTTTTCTGAAATTTTTTGCCTTCTACTTTGCCTTCTAAGTTCAGTTTCCATTTGCCTTTCCATTTTAGATCCCTCTCTTCAGGCTCAGGACGGTTTCCAGGTCCTTGTCCCCTCTTCCAGAAAGGTTTACAACCACAAACTCTCCAAGTTCCCCGGATTCGGCGGCTTTTTTAAGGTAGGCAAGGGCATGTGAGGATTCAAGGGCAGGAATGATTCCTTCGAGCCGGCTCAGTTCGTGGAAAGCTTCAAGCGCTTCATCATCTGTGACATAGCGGGCTGTAACCCTGCCGCTCTCTGAAAGGTAAGCCAGTTCCGGGCCTACTCCTGAGTAGTCAAGCCCTGCTGATATGGATTCGGACTCAAGGATCTGCCCGTTTTTGTCCTGCAGTACCTTTGTCCTGGCCCCGTGCAGGATTCCTTCTTCTCCGGCACAGAGAGAAGCTGAGTGGAGAGCTGCTTTTTCCGTACACTTCAGGGCTTTTCCCCCGGCTTCTACGGCAATCAGCTTTACCTCCCTGTCTTCGACAAAGGGATGGAAACTCCCCATGGCATTGCTCCCGCCGCCTGCACAGGCGATGATAGAGTCAGGCAGCCTGCCTTCTTTTTCCATTGCCTGCTCCTTTATTTCACGCCCGATCACGCTCTGGAAATCCCTTACGATCATCGGGTAGGGATGGGGGCCGACCACTGAACCGATCAGGTAGTGGGTGTTTCCTATGTTGGTGACCCAGTCCCGCATCGCCTCGTTGATTGCATCTTTGAGGGTTTTTGAGCCGGTTTGTACGGCTTTTACCTCGGTCCCCATGAGTTCCATTCTGTATGCGTTCATCTGCTGGCGTTTGACGTCTTTTGCCCCCATGTAGACGATAGTCTCAAACCCGAGAGTCGCTCCCACCATGGCAGTTGCAGTTCCATGCTGCCCGGCACCGGTTTCGGCGATCAGCCTGGTCTTTCCCATGAACTTTGCAAGCAGGGCCTGTCCGAGAGCATTGTTGAGCTTGTGGGCACCCCCATGCACCAGGTCTTCCCGCTTGAGATAGATCTTTGTCCCGTATTTCTTGCTCAGGTTCCGGGCAAAGTAAAGAGGAGTTTCCCTGCCCCCAAAGTCCCTGAGGTAATGTTCAAGTTCTGCAAGGAATTCAGGGTCGTTTTTGTACTTCTCATACCCCGCTTCCAGCTCTTCCAGGGCCGGCATGAGGACTTCGGGTACGTACTGCCCTCCGAATTTCCCGTACTTTCCTTTTACCTGAGATTCTGAAACTTCAGTTCCTGTCAATTTGATTACTCCCTTGTATCGTGATTCCTGATCTTGTGATTCCTGATTTGTGATTCCTGATTTGTGATTCCTGATTTATGATTCCTGATTTGTGATTCCTGATTTGTGATTCCTGATTTGTGATTCCTGATTTGTGATTCCTGATTTGTGATTCCTGATTTGTGATTCCTGATTTGTGATTCCTGATCTCGTGATTTGTGATTTTATGAAACAGAATTATGACCTTAGTTTTGAAATGAAAGCGGATTTTTCAACCTTATTTCCACAGGCCGAAAGTTCCTGAAAGTCAAGGAAAAGCAGTTGTTAACGCCAGCAAAAGCTCTGGACAAATTCTTTAGTTTTCTCAAAAACTGAGTCACTTTCCATAAGAGAAGACCCTATAAGCACAGCATCTGCCCCTGCCTGCATCACGCGCCTGGCATCTTCGGGACTGTTCATCCCGCTCTCGCTTATAATGATATGGCTCTGTCTCTTATACACATCTGACGCTGCCGACGAATA
>NZ_JJOV01000043.1:0-13159 GCF_000979385.1 Methanosarcina sp. 2.H.A.1B.4 | reverse complement strand
AGTGTTTGCTCTTGTTCCCTTTGAACCAAAATTTACAGAAGGAGACGGAGAATCAGATGTTGAACCGTCACCAAATACCCATTGAATTTTAGGATTACCTGTAACTGTAATAATTGGTGAAAATGATGAACCAGTAGTAACAAACGTAATATTTGCTTCAGGTGTTGGAGGTATCACCTTTGCATTTGGACTGGAGCTTGAATTGTTCTTATCAGAGTCTGAACTCGTACATCCCAGAGTAGAAACAACTAAAATAATAATGGCTAACAATCCTACAAATTTAATCTCAGAAATTCTATTGGGAAATCGCATAACAGATCTCCTGATATTATTTACTTTGAGATTGTTTTTCTGAAAATTTACATTATTTTTTAATAGAGTAAGCTTATGAAATACTTAACTTCTACTAAATATTTATATCTTCTGCCCTAAAAAAGTTTTCTTTTTAACCTGGTTTTTGAACGCTCCCGTATAGCGAATAAGGTTGTAAAGGTCAGAGAATTCGTAATAATTCGGGCGATCATTTAAATATCGAGGGTGATATGTATAACAGGATAGGATGATCGACGAAGTGCTAAAGGTTTTCAAAAAGATCGATGCAAAGGATTTCAGGATACTTACAGGCATCGAGACAGGGATGAAACATTTTGAGTGGGTGCCGATAGAAGAATTGAATAAGTACACTAAAATGCCTCTCGATAAGCTGGAATACAGGTTAAGAAAACTTGTCCGGGATAAGCTTGTTGTCAGAACCACCCAGCCTTATGAAGGTTACCAGATTTATTTTGAGGGCTATGATGCCCTTGCTCTCAATTCCTTTGTGAAAAGGAGAAGTATCAGCGCCATAGGGGACGAAGTAGGGGTAGGCAAGGAGTCTGTCATTTTGGAAGCGATCCGGCAGCCTGAGCTTGCAATAGGGAAGCCTTCTCCGGTCATAATCAAATTCCACAGGGAAGGCAGGACCAGCTTCAAGCAAATAAAAAGAGTACGTGACCACATTGGGGAAAGAGAGCACTTTTCATGGATTTATGCTGCTCGTCTTGCTGCCCAGAGGGAGTATGAGATCATGACAAAGGTATACCCTCAGGTGTCTATCCCAAAACCCCTGGATCAGAACAGGCATGCAATTGTTATGGAGATTGCAAAAGGCAGCCTGCTCTCAAAAACAAAGCTTCTTAACGCTGAGTGGTATCTCGATGAGATTCTCAGGCAGGTAAAGATAACCTACTCGCTTGGAATCATCCACGCCGATTTAAGTGAATATAACATCTTTGTATCCGAAGACGGCGTCCAGCTCATCGACTGGCCTCAGTATATCACTCCTGCCCATCCCCATGCTGACGAAATTCTCGAAAGGGATGTTTCAAATGTACTGGTTCATTTTAATCGGAAGTATGGGATTAAAAGGGAGCTTGAAGAAGTAATTCGTGAAATTAAAAGTGGAGCAAGCTTAATCGAAGCAAGCAGAGACGAAGCAAGCAGAGACGAAGCCAGCAGAGACGAAGCCAGCAGAGACGAAGCCAGCAGAGACGAAGCAAGCAGAGACGAAGCAAGCAGAGACGAAGCAATTATAGAAGGAACAGGTAAAAGGGGTGAAGGTCTAAATGAGAGGATCAGCGAAGAAAATAAAGATAAAGAAAATGACAATAAAGAAGAAGCGTTCGGAGAAGAGAGGAATTAAAAGAAACAGATGAAAGATAAGTAAAAGATGAAAGATAAGTAAACTCAGATCGGATAAAGAAAATAAAAGTTCTTTATCGTAAAAATTTTTTATTGCGATAAATATTAGTATTTTATAACTTGACTTCCCCCTCTGAGCGAGCTAAAACAATGTCACATGTACCCAGGTCGCCCGAAGACCGTCTTCATCCTCTTTTTTTCACGGCATATCCCAATCTACCAGTCCCTAAATGATAAAGATGTCTGCCTACCTCCCCGGGTGAAATGATTTCTTCCATAACGGCGGTAAAAAGTAGGTGGGGGATGAGGCTAACACAGATACAGAGAGATTCGGGCCTTAATACAAAAACATGTGCCAGAGAGAGAATTTTATGCTTAACCGATGACGCATGTTCACTTATATTGATTTCACTTATTATCTGAAGGAAATGGAGCGATTATCCTTTTTTCAGTAAATCACATTATTTTTCATTTACAGGTAATATAATTGTGAAAGTGCTCCCTTTTGTTACCTCACTTTTAACTTTTATTTCTCCACTATGCATCTCAACTAAATTCTTGACTATTGTCAGACCTAATCCTGACCCGCCGTACATTCTGGAAAGTGAAGAATCAACCTGTTTGAAGGGCTCAAAAATTATTTGTTGTCTATCTTCCGGAATTCCAATACCATCATCTCCAACGGAAATTCTGATTGTGTTTCCTGATTTGTTTGCCACAACCTCTATGTGTCCATTCTCGGGAGTAAATTTCAGGGCATTGTTTACAAGATTATAGAGAATTTGCTTGAACTTTATTTTATCTGCATATATATTCAGGTCCGCAGGTTCGGCTGAGAATTCCACGGATATGTTTTTGGAAGTCGCGAATGGAGTTGCGATATTTTTTACATCTTCAAAAATGTCTGCAACATGTACAATTTCAAATGATAATGAAATGTCTCGGGATTCGATTCTGGAAATATCGAGAATATCATTGATCAAATTAAGAAGGTGGTTTCCACTTCTAGAAATATTTTTCAGGTACCTCAATTGCCTTTCATTAAGGGGACCAAAGATCTGGGCAAGCAACATATCAGAATAGCCTATTACTGAATTGAGAGGCGTTCTCAACTCATGGCTCACTGTTGCGAGGAACTCATTTTTGGTCCGGTTAGCCTCTTCCGCATGGATTTTCGCATCAATAAGGGCTTTTTCTGCCTCTGCCTTTTCAGTAACGTCTCTGAAACTCCATACGCGCCCTTTAATAATTCCATTGTTCATGAGTGGAGTCGATAAGCTTTCAAATACCCTCCCATCTTTAAAATAAATATAATACGTATTTGTTTCTTTTGAGTGGTAAAGGGCCTGGATCTTTGATAAATATTCTTTAGAACATTTTACCTGGTCTGAATAGAAAGAAAGTAATTCGTCGTAATTTTTCATGTTAGCCAGGGCTTCGGGTATTCTCCACATTTTAACAAACTTTGAATTTGAAAAAAGAATTTTGTGGTTATTGTCGACAACAAAAATACCATCAACAGTTGATTCAAAAGTTGATTTTAAAATAGTGTCTATATGTTGAATCTCTATTGAAGCTCGCTTTTGCTGAATTGCCAGTGCATAAATTGCAGCAACCTTTCTGATAGCTTCAAATTCGGAATCGGAATACCTCTGGTTTGAATTTGCAAGGGATATCTGTCCCATGAGTTCATTTCCGACAACAGCAGGAAAACTTAAGAAATTGTTCAGTTTTATGTGCCCTTCAGGGGCTCCTCCTGAACCCGGGTGCATCTCCGGAGAATTTGTTATAAAAGCCTTTTTTTGTGTTTAAAGCGTGGCCGAATAATTTGGTATAAAGGCCATCCAGCCCTCTTGGAAAAGAGATTTTTTTATCGTTTTCATTAATGCTGCAACTTTCCATCATCCTGGTCAGAGTATGACATACGTTGTCGCCGGTTTCGGGGTCAATGGAAGAAACATATCCGTGGTCACTTCCGGTCAGCTCCTGAGAGGCTGAAAGGACTATGTTTGCAATTGTTTCAATGGAATTATTCGGGTCTATAAGGGCGTCTGCCAGTTCTGCAAGTGACCTGTTGACATCAAGCTCCCATTTCAGTTTTTTCACATTAGTTTTGTATTCCGTAATGTCCATGGAAAAAACAGCAATGTGAGATATCTGATTAGAATAATCATAAACAGGGTAAAAGTTGTGCTGAAAATAGTTTCCTTCATTCATGTCTTCAAACTTCAACGCTTTTCCTTCAGCTAAAACAGTATCAAACTTTTGTTTTCTGCTGCTCCTAATTTTTTCCGGAAGAAGGTCATATATGTTACACCCCATACATTCTTGTGATGTGGTGTTTAGCCTCTCAGCAGTGGATTCATTTATCTGAACAATTGTGCCGTCCGGTTCCATGAGAAACGCATATTCTGTAATAGCATCTATCATTGAGCGCAAAAGCTTTTCATTTTCGAGAGCTTTTCTTTCGGCTTTCTTCTGTGCTGTGATATCCTTGAAAGCACAATGTGTCTGCTTGAAACTGCCATCCTCGTTATATGCTATTTTTCCGTCAATAACGATATTTATTCTTTTGCCGTCTTTCCTTACAGCTTCATATTCAACCCCATGTATCTCTCCATGGGAATTGAATTTGTCCAAATTATTTTTGAATTTTTCAGAATCCTCAGGTGTAAGGAAGTCTTTGAAACATTTTCCAATTACTTCTTCGTAGGAATAACCGAGGGTTTCAAGCCAGGTATTATTAACATCAATGAAATATCCATTTTCGTCCAGGGAGTGATAGCTCAGTGGAGCTTGCTGGAAAAGGACCTCAAATCTGTTTTCAGCTTCATGAAGTGCTCTTTCTGTCCAGATAGCCTGGATTTTTTTGGAAACATGGGCAGTAATCGTTTCTATGGCAGACACATAATGAACTTTTTGTCCTTCTGGCACCAGAATGGAAATTCCACCAAAAATATTCTTTTCGTTAGAAAAGCCAATAACCTGAATGGAGCCGATGTTGAGATTCTTTTCAATTTGTTTACAGGAATAGTATGGCACTTTTTTTGCCAGCAAAGCATAAAGGCCATATTTGAAATGTTCAAGTTTGCCGCTTTTAAAGAGCTGGGGGTTTAATTCCATATCTTTCGGCCTGAAAGATACGTCCTCAAGGCCCCTGTCAGGAATACCGGCAACCTTTTCTGTTATGCACTCAAGCCCTGGCGCTGCTCTTATCCTTACAGCGTTTATGCTACTATCATAGAGTGATACAATAACATAGCAGTCCTTATTCAATTTGTGAACGGCTTCCCCAACTAACTTACATATCCTGTCGGTGTCTTCGACTTGATAGGTTTCGATTAAAATATCGTTAATGAGCTGAAGTTCATGTAAACGTTCATTATAATCAAATGTATTTGAACCCCTTTCAGGTGATTCGTTATTAAAGGTTTCATCGTGGCCGTTCATCCTATATTTATCTCTTCAGTTTTTATATATAAATATTCTTATTCAGTTGAAGAGCGCTTTAAAATACTTTTTATCAAGATATGGCCATTTTTTTAGCTTAATTTCATAAATATGTCAACTATTTTGTTTTTATTCAAAATATATCCTCAATTAAAAGGTTAATTATCACAAAAATCTAATTAAAGATATATTTTATACCTGAATAAATCAAATGTTGATTAAAATTTTAAGAATTAAAGTTAGCTGAGGCTAGAGAGCGGGACCTTATAGACTATGTCAATTTTATAAAATAAAGGTAGAAATCAGTTAAATATATATTCATCCAGAGATAAAATATAGGTGTTCATGCAAAACAGGATCATCTATGGAATTGATATCGCCCGGGGTTCCCCACGGGCAAAGGAACTTCCTCGCTATGCTCTGGCTATCCTGAAGGACGGAGAAGTTTCCCATCAGAGTATGCTCCGCCGCCAGAAAATCTTTAATCTGATCCAGAGGGACAGGCCGGAGATAATAGCCGTTGACAATATTTTCGAGCTTGCAGCTGACAGAAACGAGCTCCTTTCACTTATGGAACGTCTGCCTGATGGGGTAAAACTCGTTCAGGTCACAGGCGGGCTTCACCCGGAACCTCTGGTCAGGATTGCGCGGAAGCAAGGGCTTTTCTTTGACCCCAAAAACCCTAATGACGAAGCTGAAACCTGTGCCCGGCTTGCAGACCTGGGGGTTGGGCATGAGGTTTCTCTTTTTGAAGATATTACGAGAATTAAGGTCAGCAGAGCCCGTTCCCTCGGACGGGGAGGCTGGAGCCAGAACCGGTACGCAAGAAAAGTGCACGGAGCCGTGCTTCAGAGGAGTCGGGAGATTGAAAATACCCTCAAGGACCTTTCACGGGAAAAAGGTATCAGGTTCGATGCCGTAAATATAAAGGGGTTCGGAGGCTATGTGAGGTCCGAATTTACAGTCTATGCAAAGCGTGGAGAGATTCCAATACATCCTATGGCAAGCGGCGATGCGCAGGTAAGTGTGAGAAGTGTAGAACGCGATAAAATCCGGTATGTTCCCCTGAAGCCGAAGAACCCCGGGCGTAAATTCACAATCGTGGGGCTCGATCCCGGTACAACCGTGGGCATAGCTATTCTTTCTCTCGATGGAGACCTCCTCTATTTGAAAAGCTTCCGGGGAATAGCTCCTGATGAAGTTGTCAAGCTTATTGCCGAATACGGAAAACCTGCAGTGATTGCAAGCGATGTTACTCCAATGCCGGGCTCGGTTGAAAAAATCAGGAGGAGCTTTAACGCAGTCCCTGCAAGCCCTGGAATTGAGGTCTCTGCCGAAGAAAAAATTGCGCTTGGAAAAACCTTCGGCTACTCCAATGACCACGAAAGGGATGCATTAACTGCAGCTCTTCTCACCCACAGGAGCTACAAGAACGTCTTTACGCGGATTGAAAAGAAAGCTCCGGAAAATGCGGACCTTGAGCTGATAAAACTTCATGTAATCCGCGGAGACTCAATAGAAGCTGCGATCGAAAAAGTCCGGGCTGCATCGATTGCTCCTGAAAAACCAGGGGCAAGGGCTGCTCCTGAAAAACCCGAGGAAAGGGTAGTTGACGAATCTCTCCTGAAAGTGAGAGAGACTGTCCAGAGGCAGGGAGAACAGATTCAGAACCTGCAGGATTATGTAGAAGAATTAAAACAGTCACTTATTGCAAAAGACAGGAAAATCTCAAAGCTTGAGTCCAGGTTGAAAGGCTTCAAAAAGGAAGCTTACGGCGAAGTCCGGAAATCAAAAGAGATCCAGATCCGGGACAGCACCATAGAGAACCTGAAAAAAGAGCTCAGCAATAAAAACAAAACCGTAAAAGAACTCAGGCGCAGGAGCAACAAACTGCGTAAAATCCGGAAAATGGAAATCCGCGGCGAAGGTACCCCTGTAAAGGTTATTGAAGCTTTTACGAAGGAGTCCATTGCCGAAACACAGGAAAAGTACGGGCTCAAGCCAGGAGATGTGGTTTTCCTGGAAAATCCAAGCGGAGGCGGTGCTGCAACAGCCCAGATCCTTGTAGAAGCCAGAGTTCGGGCAGTACTTATCCCGGAAGATATTTCGCATGCAGCAGAAGAGACTTTTTTCAAGGGGGACGTGCCGGTTTTAAGGGGCATCCCGCTTGAAAGGGCTGAAGACTTTGCAATGGCTGAGCCAGAAGGCCTTAAAGCTGCAATTGATGCCTGGGAAAAAGAAGCCGAGGCTAAGCGCCACAAAGCCAAGGAAGACGAATTGCAGAGCCTCTTTGAAGAGTACAGAAGTGAGAGGCGGAGGGGCCTTGTTTAAGGCTCTTCTGATCTTAGTTCCAATTTTTCAGTAAACAGCACCACGATTTATTTTCTGTCAAAGAAGACATTTTTCCCGGTCACACTCAGCGGAATTCCAAAAACAACATCTGCATCCAGCAAGCCTGAGACCCTTGCTGCTGCGCCAACTGAGTACATGACCCTGTTGTCAATGCAGAAGTCTTTGGCTTTTGCAGCAGCTGCGCCTACAGCAATCCCGAGGTCTGCATACTTGAGCATACAGTTTGGGCCTTTGAACTCGGTTTCCACCTTCTTTGCGTTGAGCATCTCTTTGCAGGTAGCAAAACCACAGGCTCCGCAGTTCAGACCTGCCACCCCACTGGCTTTGATTCCTATGAGGACAGTAACCCCTGCGTTTCTGAGGTTTCCGGCATCTCTTTTGAGGAATGCAAAGCCTTCGCCTTTTTCTTCCGCCAGCTTTTCCATTGTCGAGGCAAGGATTTCAATATCCTCTTTTTCAACAAGGGCAGTTATTATGTCGTCCACTCCTTTGGCTTTCGGGGCAGTCCGTGCAGCCAGGAGGATGCTCTTTGCAAGTGTCTCAAGGACTTCGGATTCAGGATTGAGGATCATATTCAGGTAATTGGAACTCGCGAGGCTTAAGCATTTCGTGTTCTGTCTACCCTTCTTTTTTAGGTTGTGGATATTATCCAGAGGTGGAAAAATTTGGTCATCCACCTTTACATGGTTGATATTTTTGAAAAAAACAACGCCTGACTCAAACTCCTTAATCCTTAATTCTGACCCGTACAACCCTATTCATCATACCGTGTTGTTCCTGTCACGCCCGAGTTTCGCTTCGGGATCACAGGAAATCGGAGATTTTCTGGGAGTTGCACTGCAAGTGCAACAGCACGATGTCCTTTTCGCTTGATTCTCGCTCAAGTGGACTGAATTATAAATTTTTCTGAACCGTGCAACCTTATTCGCTGTATCATGTCGTTTTTATCACGCTCGACGCAGGAGAGCGGTCTTTCCCAAAAAGACAAAAAAGAAGGAAAGAAAAAAGAAGAAAGAAGATAAAAACTAGAAAGTGAAAGCTGCTGGAGACGTTTGTGAGTAAGAACAAGAACCAAGCAGACAAAAGAGGACGAAATTTAGGTCTTTATTTCTCTTTTACTTATTCTGCTTTTTTTGCAGGGCCGCCAGACAAGCTGGCGGAGGCGCTTATATTTATCTGTGAATCTAAATGAGGTTTCCGAGATCAAGGGAAGTATTCTTCGGACAGGGGAGACAGTTCTGAATTCAGTTTCATGTGTCTTCGGTTAAGAGAGGAATCATGATAAATTGCCCTATTTCTACAACATCTCTCAAAAATATATCTTGGTATGAAGCTGGAAAAGGATATCGATTTTAGTTTTGGTGTTTGAAACTTGGGACTAATCTTTGCTCTAAAATCGAGAGCATACAGGCAAGAAAATTCCTTAACCGATGACCAATGAATTCAGTTTCTCTTAGTGACAGTATGAATTCACCTGTTACTTTTTTGCGTTGCAGACGAGACAACTTCAGCCTGCAAGGAGTAGAACAGAAAAACAAAAGATTCCAACTTTGGATATTCTGAATAATATCAACCGATTACTCCGGAACCACCAAAAATTTAAATGTCACATTAAACAATTATTAAATGAGTGGTGTTGAGTTCAGAATGGAAAACTAATTTATTTTAGGGGTTATGACATAATGTTCAGTAAACTAATTAGTATAAAATTTGATAAAAAATACGTAAGTATTGTAATTTTACTTTTTACATTGATCTTTTCGGGTTGTATTGATGATCTTGGGAGTTTAGAAGAGGTATACAATGAAGAGTTAACACCAATAAATTCTGGCATAATTTCAGAATTTAATACAGACAGTCTACATGTTGAACACAAATCCGAAAAAAAGGAAGATTTCATGGGCCAGTATACAGATAGAATACATGTTTTTGGAAAAGTAGAGAATAATGCTAACAACTCTATTTCTCTCCTTAGAGTTGCAGCCAGATTTTATGATAAAAATCAAAACTTAGTATGTACAGTTTATTCAGATCAATATTACAAAGACATGAAACCCGGAGAATCAATGAATTTTGATATCAATTGTACGAAGGAAGATTGTAAAAAGGGTGAATGGGTTAACGAGATTGAACACATTACTCAATATCAAATAGGTCTGTGCTCAAATTTTTAAAAACTACTTATCTGTTCATTTTAACTTATTCTATACGCTAAAGCCCGAGCTATCGCTCGGGACAAAAACGATCAGAGACAACTAATTCTGGTTTCCCGGTTTTAAGCTCTGACTTCCTATCTAGGCTGACATCCCTTTCAACATTTCTTTTTCCTTTTCCTCACTCAAAAACTGAACGATTCCCCGTTTGCAGGTGCATAAGCTTCTACGCCGATTTCCTCTGAAATCCACTGTGCAAAAGCTTCCGTTTTCTCTCCGTGTACAACAAAGACCCTTTCAGTGCCCTTTTTGCAGAAGTTTTTTACGAGCTGTTTAAGTTCCTGATCTCCGCAGTGGGCAGAAAAGTCGTACTGCTCGATTTTGGGCTTGAGGGCAAGGACATCCCCTCCTGTCTCGATGACCCCATGTTTCAGGGCCAACCGACCATTTGTGCCTTCAACCTGGTAGCCTGTGAGCAGGATTTTTGATTTCGGATCTTTGTAAAGCCGGCTTAGATAATACAGTGCAGGCCCCCCGTTCAGCATCCCGGCTGTAGTGACAATGACTGAAGGCTCTTTAAGGACGTACTCCCGATGCCTGTCTTTTACGGAACTCGCACGTCCGAAAGCCCTGTCAAGAAGGTCAGGATTTCTCAGATACTCAGGATATTTTTTGAGGATTTTGTACACCTCTCTGCCCATGCCGTCCACGTAAGCCCTGATTCCGTGGGCGTCAAGCAGCATCAGGATCTCCTGAGTCCTGCCTATTGCAAAGGCAGGGATAAGGGCAGTGCCTCCCCTCTCCAGGGTTTCACGGACCGATTCTATAAACCTTTCTTCGGTCTCTTTTCGCGGGATATGCTCTTCCCCAAAGTACGTACTTTCAAGCACAAGGGTATCAGCCTCAGGAAACTTTTCTGCCCCCGGGACAAGCCTTGTCTCCTGCAGGCTGAAATCTCCTGTATAAAAGAGACTTTCTCCGGATTCGGACTCAAGGTGGATTCCCGCAGCTCCGGGGATATGGCCTGCGTTGTAGAAGCAGGCACTGTACCCGTGAGTTTTGAATGTTTCTCCGTAATCTTTTCGCCAGGTAAGCTGGTTAAGCCTTTGAAGGTCATTTGGGTCAAAAGGAGCTACACCCGAAAGGGTGGTTTCTGCAAGCTTGAGGGTATCTCTCCCGAGAAGGCTGGTAAACTCTGCTGTTGGCGGAGTCATGAAAACTTCAGGGCTCAGGTACATCAGGTTAGGGACAGCTCCGCAGTGGTCCAGATGCCCATGGGATACCAGCACGGCTTTTGGCTCCATACCATTCTGGGGATATTCGGGTATATCTCCAGCCTTTATACCGTAATCAAGCAGAATCTCACCATTAACAAGCAAACCTGAACGTCCTACTTCTCTGCATCCGCCTTTAAAGCTAAGCTCCAGAACAAACACTCCTTGAATATTTAGTATGATTTAATTTTTCGAATAAGCTTTTTCTAAAAGCCTTTTGAAATAACTCTGGTTTTACAGACCTTATAAGTTATGATACGACGACTAAAAGCTTAAAGGTACAGTAACTCAGGGGAAATTGTAAAATATTTACAATCAGTAATGAAACGTGGTGTGGTTCTGATCAATTGATTGATATTGTCCCGCATACCCGAAGATAGTATATTTTGGTTTTCTACATCCGTGCCGCGCAGGGTTTTAGCCGGCCCTCCATTAGCTAAGAAAAAACAATAGCTGAAAATGTAACACAACTAAAAGAAACTGAATACTATGGAGAAACGGCCAGCTGGCATGAGAAATGATTCTTTGACCCCACAGACCGTTTTTCAATTTACAGGTAAATATAAGCGCTCCCGCCAGCTTGTCTGGCAGCTCTTCCCAAAAAGAAGAAAGAATTAAAAGGAAAAAAGAATTAAAAGGAAGAAAGAATTAAAAGGAAGAAAGAATTAAAAGGAAGAAAGAATTAAAAAGAATAAATAAGAAGGAAAATACAGTAAAAAGCAGACTTGAGAAAGAGTATTTTCAGGTCTAACTTAATTCTGTTTTGTTTTCATTTTGCCGATTTTTTCTGCCGCGTCCAATTTTGTCTATTTCCTGTAGTTTTTAGTTGTTGGTCTTTTTACGTCTTTGTTTGCAAGACCGCTCTCCTGCGTAGAGCTTTCTTCAAAATCTTACTTTAAGGCCGTCTAAGTCGCTTTTAAAATCTCTTTTATGGATTAATCTGGCTCTGCTCCGAAAATCAATCCTGAAAGTTGTGAGTAAATCATAAATTCTCAGCAGGAAACCCGTTAAATCTTTAGCTCAGGGGTAGTTGACAGTTACTCACTTTTCTACGGTCTCACACACTTATATTTAAAATGAGGTGAGTATATTATTATAGGGCATTTAGAGCTTACACACTTGAATATATTATTTGTTTAGAAATCAGTGAAAGTTATTAGGCCATTATAGGTGTTTTGAGTTCTTTATGCTTGTATTTTACTGCAATTTTTCATGGAAGTTGAATGCGAGTTGAATGCGAGTTAAAATCTGTAATGGAGAACAATACATGACAAGCGATTTATACCGAAATATAGTGATTGCAACAGACGGGTCCGCGAATACCCGGAGGGCTATTTCTTACGGTATTGAGATTGCAAAACTTAGCGGAGCCACTGTCCATGCCCTTCACGTAGTAAATACATCCTCTACAATTTCTGAAAATTGGACTGCTGGCAAAGAAACAATCTACAAAATAATGAGGTGTGATGGGGAGAAAGTGGTATCTAAAATTAAGCAGATTGGAGAGGACTCAGGGGTGGAGGTAAGAGAGGTCCTTTTAGATGGGTGCCCAAGTGATGAAATTATCAATTTTGCAGAAAATAATAACGTGGACCTGATAGTAATGGGTACACTCGGAAAAACAGGACTCGAAAAATTTCTGATGGGAAGTGTTGCAGAAAAAGTAGTAAGAGGTTCAAAGGTTCCTGTCATGGTCATCCGGACTGGAAAACAAAGCTGAAACTTTCCGTCAATTACAACTGTCAATTACAATATACACTATTTTTTAGTTTTCCAACTACCAACCACTTTAAGAACAGCATTCGATATACCTGCAAAAACAGCAATAACAATTGACACCTTAAACCAAAATGTCGCTCCACCCTTAGACATAATGCAACATATGGATACACAACTATAAAAAATCAGGTATTATATTATTAAATAGATATTATAGAAGCAGGAGAAAAAAGAAAAGAGAACATGGAGGGGATAAATTTTCTCTTTTCTCATCAAAAGAGTATTTTTTCAATCATTTAAAAAACTTTTGGGAGTTTTTGTTACATTGTCCTGATGCTCTGGAAAATCAAAACATAGTTAAAAAACTGGAAAACTCTTTTTTAGTTGGTCAGATACTAGTGTCTAAGCAACTTAATTATAGTGCATAATACTTAGAGGCTGTCTTAAAATTAAATAATACCTGTACCAAGATTGTTCGTCAATGTCAGAACAGACTGAAAGACTTCCTTATCCTAGTGATTTATCTGATAG
>NZ_JJOV01000026.1:0-14509 GCF_000979385.1 Methanosarcina sp. 2.H.A.1B.4 | reverse complement strand
TATTCGTCGGCAGCGTCAGATGTGTATAAGAGACAGGTGTAATCCTGCTTGGATGCTGTCCCGGCGGTACGGCTTCAAATGTGATCTGCTACCTTGCAAAAGGGGATGTTGCACTCTCTATAGTGCTCACATCTGTCTCCACCATGGTTGCCTTTCTCGCAACTCCCTTCCTTACCTGGCTCTTTATCGGGCAGTCTGTGGATGTGGATGTCATGGGCATGCTTGTAAGCGTTGTAAATATTGTTATTGTGCCTGTAGTGCTCGGACTTTCAATCAATTATTTCTTTGAAAAACGGATAACAGCGGTCAGGGATGTCTTTCCGGCAGTTTCAGCTCTCGCAATCGTTGTCATCATTGCCATAATCATAGGGACAAACAGCGAAAACCTTGAACAAAGCGGCCTTCTGGTCCTTGTTGCAGTGGTTCTGCATAATGGGCTGGGCCTTGCAGGCGGCTACGGGGTCGCAAAAGCTTTCAAGCTCAGCGAAAAAGAAGCAAGGACCCTGGCAATTGAGGTCGGAATGCAGAACTCGGGCCTCAGTGTTGCTCTTGCGATAAAACATTTCACTGCTGCGGCAGCGCTTCCGGGTGCAATATTTAGCATCTGGCACAACCTGTCCGGAGCTTTCCTTGCAGGACACTGGTCAAAAACCAGTGTGCCTGATACCAATAAAAGTGAGATGCCCAGAATTAGCGGGCATATACATTAAGAAATTGGGGTAAAACCTGAATGGGTTTTGCAAAAGTAGAAACGAACAAAGGTTGGAAATCAAAGAAAAGATTCCAGGGTCCACAACATAATTTCCTGGAATCTTATCCTACTTCACTTTTCCTTTTTACTTCACTTTTCCTTTTTACTTCACTTTCTTTTCGAAAACCACGGCCTTCTGGAAACTGTTGTTACATATCATGCACGACAGATGGCCCGAAAGCGGGGTAAGTGTGCACATTTCGGATATTTGCCTGGACATTTCCGTTTTCAAGCGTCTGGGTGTAAGATATTCCCTGTGCTATCCCTTCACCCCATGGAGCTATCGTCGTGCAGCGGAAGGTTATTCCGTTATTTATCGTGTCCGGGATTATGGGCTCAGCGGACTGGTAGTGTATTATTAATGGGCTTGTCTTTTTGTCGCAGTAATTTTTGCATTCGTCGCAGTAATTTTTGTATTCATCGCAGTAATTTTTGCATTCATCAGATAATGTTGTTTCTAGATTGTAGTCCCCGTAGACTATGAAAGAACCGGCGGGCACATTTTTCCCTCCACTTCCTCCCCAGTTCCCGTACAGTTTTGTCTTTTTCGGGAAATTGACTATAAATCCCCCATCTCGTACGACCCAGCCTTCCGGAGGGATATTCTCGCAAGAAATTATGTATGCCCTGTACTCATTTCGAGGGTCTACTCCAAAAGCAACCGGTTCTGGCAGGCCCGGTCCGAACTCATCTTCAAAATATTTCATTGCGGCTTCTTTCTCGGCCTGTATTTCCGTATCATTACGTCCCATTATTGCCTTGTGATACCAAACTGCCAGGTCTCCTTCGGCAGGTGGCAAACTTGCATTGTACTGGCCTGCAGCCATGAATACAACCACCTGATCAAATCCATCTAGCGTGCAGAAGGATGAATATGCACATGCAGGCGCCGAATCCGGTGGACCTCCGGGTGCCGAATCCGGTGGACCTCCGGGTGCCGAATCCGGTGGACCCCTGGGTGTCGAATCCGGTGGACCTCCAGGTGCCCAGTCAGGTTGAGATCCGGGTGCATAGACGATTCCGATCGTGGCAACTAGCATTATAACTGCCATCACAAGGTGTTTTTTTCTGAATAAATCCATATTTCCACTCCCTTTACTGATTGATGCTAGTGTCGTGTCAATCCTCAAGGATTAAAGGATTCTGAATAGCTGTAATCGACTATATGCGACATTTTACTGCTGACGCAACACTAGTGTATTTTTTCCTTATGAATCAATTTCCCCTTCGGCCAATGGTTTGCAAAAAATCTTATAATCCATGTCATTTTCGCCTTGAATCCCGCGCTGGTACTGAGGTACAGTTGAAAAAATAATACTTTTTATTTAAGTTTCTGCCAAATGCAGGATCTGTTAATATATCATCGAATTTTATATTTATATTTGTTTAATTATAACTAAGGACCAATGTTCCGGGATAAATTACAGGCAAATCTAAAATTCCATTTGTATTCGATTAAGGAGTTTGGTTGCCCTAAATGGATACTCAAAACAATAATGCAGATCGATTTTCCATATTTAGGCTTTCATAAATTCCATGAATATAACACATTCCTGGCATTTTGTGTCTTAACCGATGACCAATGAAGTTCTTTCTAATTTTTCCGTGGCACTATAATTCTAAATATAAATATCTGTAATATATTTCTTATTAAAATTATTTAGGAACTTTGCTAAATTTTATATACTTTCTTCTCTTTTTAATATTTATAATATCTTTAATTTTAAGCTCCTTTTTAATCTCAAGTCTCTAGAGGTGTCCACAATAGATATCAGTAAAAAGGTTCTCATAATAACCCTCTTGATTTTTGCTGTCCTTACGGCTGCGTTTACGTTCACCCATAATATGCAGCTGTCAAACTTTTTAGAGCTTGAGCAGGCTGATACATTGGAGAATGTAGAGCGTGTGCAAAATGCAGTCTCCACCCGGCAGGGGTATATTGATTACATCGTCCGGGACTGGGCTTGCTGGGATGATACCTACCAGTTTATAGAAGACGGGAACCAGGATTATATCGATGTGAACATCCAGAATGAGACCCTTTCGGTAATTAGAGTTAATGTCATGCTTTTTGTTAATGAATCAGGGGACATGGTCTATGCAAAATCGGTGGATGTTGAGACCATGGAAGAAGAACCGGTGTCTGAGGACCTTCTGAAAATGATCGAAGATGGGACTCTCCTTACAAAAGGGGACAACGACAGGATAAGAGGTTTTGTCTTGCTCGACGAAGGCCTGATGTTTATTTCAAGTCACCCGATCCTTACGACAAAACAAAAAGGGCCTTCAAGGGGCACTCTCATTTTTGGGAGGTATTTTGATCCCTTTGTTCTCGATACCTTCAAAGATGTTACCTGCTCTTCTCTGTTGATGTACAGGGTCGATGAAGAGATGCCACCCGATTTTCAGGCAGAACTTACAAAATTTTCGAAAACATCGGACAATATTCTTGTGGAACCTCTCAGTGAAGAGAAGGTAGCAGGTTATTTGGAGTTAAAGGACATCTCAGGTGAGCCTGCCCTCATTATCAGAGCCGATTTCCCAAGAGAACTCTATTTGCATGGTGAGAGAACTCTCAACTACATGTATTTTTTCTTGCTGTTCACCGGGCTCTTGACCGGTATCGGGGTCAAGTTTGCTCTTGACAGGCTGTTTATCTCAAGGTTGGTAGAAATCGATGATTTCGTTACAAAAGTCCGGTCGGAAAAAGACCTCTCCAAACGTTTGTCCCTGAAAGACAGTGACGAGCTCTACCGTCTGTCAAGGGAAATAAACGGGATGTTAAATGAAATCGAAATGGCAGAGCAGGGGTTAAAGGCCCAGGAACGCGAAAAGAAGGTTCTGCTTGATTCACTCAACGAACTCGCCGTTTTTGTGAACCCTGAAATGAGAATAATATGGGCAAACAAGGCTGCCCTCGAATATATGCAAATGGATCTTGAAGGGGCAAAGATGGTCTGCCTTAAAGACACTCTCGGCATAAGCAGCCCCTTATTTGAGTGCCTGCAACTTGAACAGATTTTTGTGACAGGCGATAAAATGTCCGGGGAATTTACTTCAGGGGACGGTAGGGTCTGGTTTTTCCAGGCAATTCCTGTGGCAAATGAAAATGGAAAGATTATAGGGGTTTTGGAAACCTGCAGAGACATTACAGAAAGCAAGAAAGCCGAGCAGTTTCTCCAGGAAAAACAGATCGCAGAGGTCGCAAACCGTACGAAGAGCGAATTTCTGGCAAACATGAGTCATGAACTGAGGACCCCGCTTAACTCAATCATAGGATTCTCCGACCTTCTGTACGAAAAGGTTTACGGGGAACTTAATGTAAAACAGATCAAGGCCGTTGGGAACATTTCTAGGAGCGGAAAACACCTTCTGAATCTTATTAACGATATCCTTGATCTTTCTAAAGTGGAAGCCGGAAAGCTTGAACTCGATTATAAAGAGTTTGAGCTTGCCAGTAAACTTAATTCAATAAAAAATCTGCTATCTCCTATTGCAGACAAAAAAATGATTGAGGTTGAAATCCAGGTGGATGAAAACCTTGCCACAATCCGTGCTGACGAAGCTCGCTTTGTTCAGATCCTGTACAACCTGCTGGATAATGCCATAAAGTTCTCGCACGAAAATGGACTTGTGAAGATAGAGGCAAAAAAGAAAGGGGACCTGGTAGAAGTAACGGTTAAGGACAATGGAATAGGGATCAAAGTTGAGGATCAGAACAAGCTTTTCAAACCTTTCAGTCAGGTAGATACCTTTTCCTCAAAAAAGTTCCAGGGAACAGGGCTCGGACTTGCACTGGTTAAACAGCTTGTTAACCTGCATGGGGGATATGTCTGGTTCAGCAGCAAGATCGAGGAAGGAAGTACCTTTGCCTTCACACTTCCGATAAACAGAGATGAAAGAAATGGGAACAACGGCGAAATAAAATCCCTTAACCGCGCAGAAACGGCTGAAAACTCGGGGACTTTTAAGAGGAGTCAGAAAAAAATAGAATAGAATATAGAATAAAATAGAATTAAAAAATAGAATTAAAAAATAGAATTAAAAAATAGAATAGAAGCCAAATTGACTGAAAAATCGTTTCAATAGACCATTTTGCCCTTAACCATAAATTTTTCGTTTCTTATTTAAAAGGTAGGCTCATCAATTTCCTGACCGAAATCAATACCTGAAACTGCTGTTTTTATCTTATACGTTTCTACCTTATACGTTTCTACCTTACTTGCTTCGACCTTATACGCTTCTACACTATCTCTCTGAAGGCTTAAAAGTTCTTCCAGAGTAAAAACTGCGTACTGATTTTTTCCATTTCTGCATTTTCTTAACTGGTCATAATCAAAATAAAGGTCATCGTAGCTTACCACATGGTTGAACCATTCAACCGGGATAGGAAGACGGGACAAAAGGGGGATTGCAGATTTGAAATAGTTCCTGCAAACTTTTTTTCTTGATAACTGGCACCAGTTATCTATTGTGAAATTTACCTTTCCATCTTCAACCGTAAAAACAACAGGATATATTTTACAGATTATAGGTTTGAAATCACGACATTCGCATGCTTCTGTTTCTTTGTTCAAAAAAGGACATAGTTCCCCAAGCTTTAATACATGAACAAGAGCCCCATCATTCATTTTCAAAATATCCAGATACCTGAGTTTGAATTCGGAAACACTGATACCCATTTTTTTTGCCATATATTCTTTTTCTCCGGGCAGCAGAGTTCCTATTTTGTTATGCTCGCAAGCTCCTCCACATTCCCTGCAGATATTAAAAGTATTCTGGTTACTTCCACTAAATATCTTATGAAAGTTCTCATACATATGCATGGGTATCTTTTTAAATCTCAATCTAAAAACCTCGACCATGTAAAACTGAGTATATTGATTATATTTTTATTAAGTCATATTTACACCTATGCTTCAGGAAGCTTTTTTATCAGGCTTAAAAAAACGAAATAACGAGTTTAACTTGTAAATAAAAATATTAACAGATTTATAATTTCTGAAAGCTAAAGTGGGTATAAAAAATTTACCCGGCTAACCTAAATTTTTTATGGTTTAAGCTGCAAGTCGCAAAAATGGTATATACAGGATACCTGTGGCTGTGGGCAGGAGGGTACTCAATAAATTATTGTGGATAGTTTCAAAGCAGTTTATTACTTTTGTTTTATCTTACTTTACACGTATAGGTATACAGTTTACAGCTTCGGCAAATGCTCGGAAAAAATCTGATTTTAAGGACCCTGCCCTGCATCCTAATTTTATCTCAAAATATAATGGCTTAATATTGACCTTTATCTATTATCAGGAAATCATGCAGTCAGGGCGGAGAGTTTTACTTAATTCATAATTTAGTTTAAATGTATGGATATTTATCCATAAGATCTAGGTCTAAACACACTTCTTTTTCTTCTTCTTGAAACGTGAACTACCACTCAGCTAAAGACTGAGTGGCTTCCTGTGTCATTCCTCCCTCTATCGAGGGCAAGTCAACAGGCTCTTCCCCGCGTTCCGCAGGTGTTATGATCCAATTAGATTTTGATCTATGAGAGCAAATTTTTTGATATTGATTGCAGCATTGATGTCTCTATCATGCTGAGTTCCACAATCAGGACATTGCCATTCTCTATCTTTTAACTGAAGTTCTTTATTGTGGAATCCACAGACGCTACAGAGCTTAGAGGAAGGCTCAAACTGTCCTATCCTCAATACGGTTTTTCCCAACCATTCTGCTTTATACTCTAATTTTGTTACAAAGCTACTCCATGCAGAATCACTTATAGCCTGTGCTAAATGATGATTCTTGATCATGCCTTTTACATTCAGAGTTTCCAGAGCTACAGCTTGGTTTTCGCATATCAGTTTAAAAGAGAGTTTGTTCTGGAAATCGTTTCTCTGATTTGTTATTTTGTCATGGAGTACAGCAAGTCTGTGTTTAGCTTTTGCCCTGTTCTTAGAGCCTTTTTGTTTCCTTGATACTCTTTTTTGAAGTACTTTGAGTCTTTGAAGAGAGTTTTTCAAGTACTTAGGGTTCTCTACTTTATCGCCTGTAGAAAGAACCGCAAAATCCTTGATACCAACATCTATTCCTACAGTGGTTGATTCTGAGAATTCCTGTTTTGCTGGAAGTTCTTTCCCATCTTCAACAAGGATACTGAGATAGTAATGCCCTTTACATGTCCTTGAAACTGTAGCTGTTTTCATTTCACCTTCAAATTTCCTGTGAAAAACTGCTTTAATTGGTTCTATTTTAGGAAGCTTGATAGTGTTTTTTTCAAAGTCTACAGTGTAATGCTGTGGTACAGGAAAAGATTGTATAGGATTTTTCTTAGACTTGAATTTAGGGAATCCGTTCTTCTCTCTAAAAAACCTAGTGAATGCAGATTCAACCTGTTTAGTCATTCCCTGTAATGATTGTGAGTTTACTTCGCCTAACCATTCATTAGAAGTTTTCAAAACCGGAATTAATTTGTTTAAGTCGAATCTGGAAATTGATTTTCCTGTTTGTTCGTATGTTTTAATTTTTTGATCTAACGCCCAATTGTAGACAAATCTACAGCTACCAATGTGCTGATTCAATTGAACAGCTTGTGTAGTTGTAGGATAGAGTCTAAACTTGAACGCTTTCATCATACAAGGCAGTATATTGTTTAACAACATATATATTTTTTGGTAAACATGAAATATGAAACACGGAATCATAGCAAATTTTTGTTAATGTACCATGTTATTTTTGTTTGCAAATACCGAAAAGCCATACTTGAACCGATTAGCGAAGATCTCAAACAGATTATGATTGACATTTCTAAATAGTCAAACTTTGAAATCATGGAAATGGAAACAGACAAAGATCAGATCCATTTCCTGATTAAGAGTGAGCCGAAAGTTAGTGTTTTGTCAATTGTCAGAAAATTGAAACAAAAAGCTACTAACAGGTTATGGAAAAGTCAAAAGGTGTATTTGGAAAAGTATTATTGGGGTGAAAATACGTTATGGAGTGATGGATATTTTGCTTCTACCATCGGAAATGTTAGTAAAGAAGCAGCAGAATATTATATACGGAATCAGGGTTGAAGTTGACGCTTATATCCCCTGAGCTAAAGACTCAGGGGTTTTACGCTTCGTAATATAAAAATGATGCTAATAACTGTAATGGGATTGAGTATCTACCTGAATTATACAGAAATTTCGGTTTTACTTCGCAACATTTATATATAATTTTATCTGATATATATCTTAGATATCTGCACTTTAACTTTTGTCATGGACAAAGCTTTATGCTACCCAGTTGCAGGTATGTGATTTTGCTTCCTGCAGCTGTTGGTGATGTGTATGAATGTCAGTAAAAAACTGTTTATAGTTACATTCACAATGTTTGCTTTGTTAACTGTACTTTTAATAGCTGCATCTCATACCATCCTTTTATCGAGTTTCTCTAATCTTGAAGCCCGGGATACTATCAAGAATACGGATAAAATCGAACAGGCAATTGCCTGGGAAGCTTTGTCTATCGACAGAACCGCAAGGGATTGGGCTTACTGGAACGATACATATAAATTCGTAAATACCTTAAGCCCTGAATACATAGAGTCGAACCTGAACGAAAATACCCTTTACGATCTGGACCTCAATGTTATGCTTTTTGTAAATAAATCCGGGGTCGTGGTCTATTCACTGTCTGTAGACCTGGTAAACGGGACAAATGTTCCGGTTCCGACAGGGCTTCTGGAGAGGATTGACAGTGGGCTCCTTATGCTTCGGGAAAATAGGGATTATATGCAGGGAGTCATACTTCTTGAAGAGGGACCGATGCTTATCGTTGGCCGCCCCATTCAGGCAGGTTTCGAAGAAGGTCCTTCTGCGGGAACTCTAATTCTCGGAAAATATATTGACAACTCTTACATTGCCTCTCTTGAAGAGCGTACCCAGTCTTCCCTATCTCTCTATACTTTAAATGAGGAAATGCCCCCGGACTTTCAGGATGCATTTGATGAGGCTGTCAGTGGAGGGGGAAGTGCTGTTAATATTCTTGGAGATGAGAGGGTAGCCGGGTATTTCATACTAAGAGATACTACCGGGGAGCCTGCAGCCATCATGAGAGCTGATTATCCCCGTGAACTCTATGCACAGGGTAAAAAGACTCTGAATTATATTTACGGTTTCCTGCTGCTCAGCGGGATATTTATGGGAACTGCGACCAGGTTCAGCCTGGATCGTCTCCTTGTATCAAGGCTAATTGCTATTGACAGTTTTCTTGACAAAGTAAAAAGAGAAAAAGACACCTCAAAGCGGCTGGAAATGGAAGGTGAAGATGAGATCCACAGGCTTTCAAAAGGTATCAATGAAATGCTTTCCAGCATCAGACTTGCTGAGCAGGAGCTTAAGTCCAGGGAGTATGAAAAAAAGTTTATTCTCGATTCCCTTGAAGAAATAGTGGTGCTCAGGGATCCGAACTTCAATATTCGCTGGGCAAACCAGGCTGCTCTCAAAAACAAGGATCTGCTAATGGTTGAGGCTAAAGAATTGACCTCTGATAGCCCTCAGGCTGCGGATAAGGACATTATCCCGAAATCCCGATATCCCCATCCCGGCTGGACGGATCAGGAGTTTACCTCTTCTGAGGGAAAGACCTGGCTTCTCAGGTCAAAACTCGTGTGTGACGAAACCGGAGATACCATTGCAATTCTTGAAACCGGGGTGGAAATTACGGAACGGAAGAAATATGAAATTGAACTCTTCCGTGCAAAACAGGATGCTGAAGTCGCAAACCATACAAAGAGCGAGTTCCTTGCAAACATGAGCCACGAACTGAGGACCCCGCTTAATTCAATAATAGGCTTCTCCGACCTTTTATATGAAAAGGTTTACGGGAACCTTAATGCAAGACAGCTCAAGGCTGTCGGAAATGTCTCATGTAGCGGAAAAAACCTGCTAAACCTGATTAATGAGATCCTTGACCTTTCAAAAGTAGAAGCCGGGAGCTTTGAACTGCATTATAGCACTTTCTGGCTGGCTGAAGCACTTGCTGAAGTTCGGGATATGCTATTTCCATTTGCCGCCAGCAAAGGAATAAAAATAGAATTTGAGCTTGAAAATAGCCTGCCCAGAATTTCTGCAGACAAGGAGAGAATCATGCAGGTTCTCAGCAACCTGATGACAAATGCAGTCAAATTTTCAAATGAAAACGGGTGTGTAAGAGTTAAAGCAACACAAAGCAACGACTTTATACAGATAGCCGTAGCTGATGACGGAATAGGTATTGCGGCAGCTGACCACGACAAGCTCTTTAAGCCTTTCAGCCAGATAGACTCTTCCTCATCTAAAAAATATCAGGGAACCGGACTTGGTCTTGCCCTTATAAAAGAAATTGTGCAGCTCCACGGCGGCAGTGTCTGGTTTGAAAGTGAAGTCGGAAAAGGGAGTACCTTCGGTTTTTCGATCCCCCTAAAAAGGGGAAAAGCTGATTTGTAAGCTCTAAATCCCTCTGACACTTATATTTATTATTTCATAGTTTTGACTTATTTTCCGGCTATTGCTTATAGGTTTGCGGCTATTTCAGATTATGTAATTAATTAAAAGAGGGATAGGCGAGATCTATGAGAATTTTCAAATTTTTATGTTTATTTGCTCTTATAGCAGTCCTGGTCCTGACTTCCGGCTGCACCGAACCCGGAGAACTGCGTACTGAGTCCCATTCTGTAGATTTAGGAGATGCCAAATCGATCCACGCCCTGGTCCGTATGGGTGCAGGAAACCTGGAGCTTTCCGGAGGCTCAGAACAGCTTCTGAACTCAACTTTTACTTATAATGCTGATGCCCTGAGACCTGAGATCGAGTACGAAGTTACCGATGAGAGCGGCAGGCTTGTTGTCCGCCAGAGGGACGTCTCCGAAAGCATCACCAGTCGCGAGTTCCGGAATGAATGGAAGCTCCGCTTCAATAATGATGTGCCGCTTCTGTTGAGTCTCGAATTTGGTGCTGGTGACGGAAACCTTGAGCTTGGCAGCCTGAACCTGACCGAGGTGGACCTTCAAATGGGAGCAGGGGATGTTCAGATGAACCTTTCCGGCAGCCAGGCCCTTACCAGGTTATCCCTGGAAATGGGAGTTGGAGATGCCGTTGTGGATCTCAGGGGAGATTGGGGACAGGACCTGGATGCCCGGATTGAAGGAGGGGTCGGGTCCCTCACCCTGCGGCTTCCGGAAACATCAGGAGTGCGCATAAAAGTTAAAGGAGGGCTTGGAGAAATCAAGGCAGGTGACCTGGTACAAGATGGAGATGCCTACGTAAATGAGGCTTATGGAAGTTCGGATGTTACTCTGGATATTGAGGTTGAAGGGGGTGTAGGAGAGGTCTTTTTGGAAACCGGGTGAATGGAAGGTGGATAATTTGAAAGGCAGGAAGAAATCCTGTATGTGGGGCCAGCTCCAGAGACCACCCTGATAAGGATTGCAAGACCAGGGCCAAAAGCCATCAGGTCAGGGGGAAGAGGAACTCTAGCTTCCTGCTCCCCTCATCTGGGTCACGTTACCAGGGCAGCTAGAAAAAAATAGTGATTCTTTTCACGCTGTGCCTGCCTCCTTTTCTTGTTATCTTCTCTAATTCTCCCTGGTAATTAATAAAATTAAGAATGTAAAATAAAGAATCTAAAATAAAGAATCTAAAATAAAGAATCTAAAATAAAGAATCTAAAATAAAGAATGTAAAATTAAGAATGTAAAATTAAGAAGGGTTTGCTCCCTTCTCTTTTTCATTTATTCGTATCCTTCCGTTCATTCGTACCTCAGTGCATCCACAGGTTTCAGTTTCGAAGCCCTGTATGCTGGGACAGCTCCAGAGACCACCCCGATAAGGATTGCGAGACCAAGCCCAAAAGCCATCAGGCCAGGAGAGAGAGGAACTCGAGCTCCCTGCTCCCCTCATCAGGGTCAGGCCCAGGTAGGGGAAGAGGGTGGAAATAAAACCTCCGAGCATCACTCCAAAAACACCTCCCACGAAGCCTACCATTGCGGAGTTGAAGACGAAAATCATCAGGATGTCCCGGTTTTTCGCTCCGATGGCTTTCATCGTGCCTATTTCCTTTGTCTTTTCAAGGACCGAGGTAAACATCGTGTTTGCAATCCCTACGGCTCCGACAAGCAGGGACACGGCAGCAATGGCTCCCAGGAAGAGGGTTATTGAAGAGGTCATCTCGGTTACGGATTCGGCCATAGACTTTGAAGCTGACACTGAAAAATCCCTGTCCTTTTCCTGATGGATCTGGCGGGAGACCATGAGTTTTTCTTCGATATCTTCTACTAAGGTGTCCACCACATCTTCACTTTCGGCTTTAACCCGGATTGAATCAAAGACATCTTTTTCCGCGTCTTCAAGCAGGTTCACTGCCGAATCAATCGGTATGTAGATCTTCCTGTCCTCACTTCCGCCTTCCTCTGCCAGAATTCCGACGACGCGCACGGACTTGCCGTTGATAGTTATCACCTGGTTGATTCCTATGTCCTGGTCGAAAATTCCACTGGCAATGCCGCTTCCTATGACCGCCACGTACTTATCAGCCGGTTCGAGCAGCCTGCCAGAATCCACTTCCAGAGAGTTCATGTACTTCCAGACCTGGGGGTCAACTCCTGTAATGGAAAGGGTTGAGCTTTCCCCGGTATAAGTTACTTCTTCATTTCCGGAGATCTGGCCGGCAACGTACATTATGCCGTCTATACCCTGGAGGGCGTCTATATCATCATCTGTCAGTTCGACATCCGTGGTCGTACCTCCTCTGTCTCCGCCCCCTCCATGTCCTGGCATTCTTGATTGGGCACCTGAATAACCCGGGGTGATGGTGATGCTTGTCAGGTCCATGTCGGAAAGGCTGCTCTGCACGCTTGCTTCCATGGCATCCCCGAGGGAGATTATCCCGACCACTGCCCCTACCCCGATAACAATCCCTATGATGGTCAGCCAGCTCCGGAGTTTGCTGTGCAGGAGCATGTTCAGGGCCATTTTCACGTAGGTTGCGTTTCTCATCGCACATCCTCCAGTTTTTACTGATCTTTTCAGTTCTTCAGCATTCCTGAGCCGGAGTTGTTTTCAGATGCTTTATCTTCAACTTTTTGAGTTCCCATTTTAACTCCCTGTTTTTTCCTGCGGTAAAGGAAAACTCCTGCCCCTGCAACTACAACGATAAGGAGATAGAGCAAATAGGAACTGGTTCCGCTGCTTGTGTTGGTTTTTCCGGCTCTGCCCGTGCCTGTAACTCCGGCGGAGGCTGTCATCTAGACAGGGACGTCCTTCTGGACCGTGATTCGTTCTCCCTTTGCATCCGTATATTCGATTTGAACTTTCATGGTGGGGTCGGTTCCGGAACCAGCAGATCTGGTGACCGCAGATTTGTTTCCTGAGGGTGCTGCAGTGGCTTTTCCGGCACTTGATGAGTCTTCCGAGTTTGTTCCTGCAGCCTGTGTGTTAATGACATTGAAAGATGTGATTGTGTAATCTCCTTTCTCCAGGTTCCCCACAATTGTAGACGAACTTCCGGTTGTACTGTACCCTGCCTGCTTCGGGACCGAGACTTTTACGGAATAAGCGATGTTATTACCTATGTTTGCAATGGAAAGGGAGATCTCCCCTGCGTTGCTTTCCGAAAAGGAAACATCAAAATCGGTTTCTCCCCCAACAAAGAGCCCTGCATTGGTTTCGATCGTGTTAATATTGGATTCGTAGTCTTCAAAAGTCAGGTATTGAATGTTGGTAGGAATACTGTTGGGCGAATCAAGAAAAGGTACTTGGATGAAGGTCTCCAAAGCGCTCTTGAGGATAAAACAAGAACCGGTCAACCTATAAAATACACCGAAAAACACGCTGCTGAAATCATAGCGCAAGCATGTACCACACCTCCTGATGGAAGAAAAAAGTGGACGCTTGTACTGCTTACTGAAGAACTGAAGATGAGAAAAGGGTTTGAAACAATAAATAAGGAGAGCATCCGGCTTATTCTAAAAAAAGCAAAACTAAACCTTGGTTAAGACGGATGTGGTGCATTCAAACGATAAATGCTGAATATAGAGAAAGAATGTACAACATTCTCAATCTCTATGAAGAAAAATATGACCCGAAAAAACCTCTCATATGCCTTGACGAGAAACCAAAACAACTTCTTGGAGATAAGAGGAAGGCCATTCCAATGAAACCTGGAAGTCCAGAAAAATATGATTACGAATATGTCAGGAATGGGACAGCAAATGTATTCGTGGCAGTAGAGTTTAAAGCAGGAAAAAGGGTGACTCAGGTAACCAAAAGGAGAACAATGAAGGATTTTGCACAATTCGTGAAAATTCTCGTTACCGAAAACTATTCTGAAGCTGAAGTCATCCGGCTGGTTACGGATAATCTCAATATTCACAAAGAAAAGTCATTCTACGAAACATTCAGCGAAGAGGAAGCAAAAAAGATTCTGGACAAGATAGAATTCCATTACACGCCAAAACATGCAAGTTGGCTTAATGCCGCAGAAATAGAGATCAATGTGATGGATATTGAATGTACAGACAGAAGGATTGGAGATATGGAAACACTTACTCACGAAGTGGGTGCATGGACAAAAAGAAGAAATGAACATGAAAATAAGATCAACTGGAAGTTTACGAGAAAAGTTACTGATGAGAAAATGTCTAAGAGGCTGTCTGAATATTCATTTTTCATTCGGGTAAAGTTACTATATTAGCCAGTCTTCTGCTCATTATATGGATCATAGCAGCATAAATGAAGG